>JAIXZK010000251.1 GCA_027489695.1 Sphingomonadales bacterium | reverse complement strand
CGGCCGCCGGTCTGCATCAGTTCCTCCGTCGCCGTCAGCGCCAGTCGCGCCCCCGACATGCCGAGCGGGTGGCCGAGCGCGATGGCGCCGCCATTGGGGTTCACGCGCGGGTCGGCGTCGGCGATTCCCAGTCCGCGCAGCACGGCAAGGCCTTGCGCCGCAAAGGCTTCATTGAGTTCGATGACGTCGAAATCGCCGATGCCGAGGCCGAGCCGCGCCAGCAGCTTCTGCGTCGCCGGCACCGGGCCGATGCCCATCACCCGCGGCGCCACGCCGGCGACGGCGCCGCCGAGGATGCGGGCGCGCGGGGTGAGGCCATGTCGGACGGTGGCGGCTTCGGAGGCAATGACCAGCGCCGCGGCACCATCGTTGACGCCGCTGGCATTGCCGGCGGTCACGCTGCCATCGGCGCGGACGATGGGTTTCAGTTTAGCCAGCGCCTCCAGCGTCGTCGCGCGCGGATGCTCGTCCGCCGTCACCCGCACCGTCGCGCCGCGCCCTGCGGGCACCTCCACGCCCACGATTTCCAGCGCCAGCCGGCCATTGGCCTGTGCCGCGGCGGCGCGATCCTGGCTGCGCAGTGCGAAAGCATCCTGGTCTTCGCGCGAAATGCCATGCTCGCGCGCCACATTTTCGGCGGTTTCCGGCATGGAATCGGTGCCGAAGCGCGCGTGCATCGCCGGATTGACGAAGCGCCAGCCGATGGTCGTGTCATGAATCTCGGCCTTGCGGTCCCAGGCGCTACCGGCTTTCGGCATCACGAACGGCGCCCGGCTCATCGATTCCACCCCGCCGGCGATGATGATTTCACCGTCGCCGGCCCGGATTGCCCGCGCTGCCGTCGCCACCGCATCGAGTCCCGACCCGCACAGCCGGTTCAATGTCGCGCCGCCGACCCCCTCCGGCAAGCCGGCGAGCAGGCCGGCCATGCGCGCGACGTTGCGATTGTCCTCCCCGGCCTGGTTGGCGCAACCGAAAATCACGTCATCGACCGCCGCCCAGTCGACGCCGGGCCCACGCGCCAGCAGCGCCGCGATCGGCACCGCGGCCAGATCATCGGCGCGAACCGCCGCCAAGGCCCCGCCATAACGCCCGATCGGCGTGCGAATTGCGTCGCAGATATAGGCTTCGGCCATGACAATCTCCCTCGGCGGCGGCATAGCGCGCCGGCCGGGCTGCTGCCAGTGGCCGCGGCGGCCTCAGCCCAGGTCGAAATCCCGGCCCATGGCGGCCAATTGCGCGCGTGTTTCGACGTTCAGCTTCTCGAAAATGCTGCCGAGATGCATCTTCACCGTGCTCTGCGACAGGCCGAGCGCCAGGGCAATGTCCTTGTTGCGCAGGCCGGAGGCTGCCATGCGCGCGACTTCGGCTTCGCGCGCCGACAGCGGCCGGGTCGAGGCGGCCAGCGTTTCGCGCCGCGCCAGCGCCCCCATGCCGCGCTTCAACGCATCATTGTCGATCCATTGTTCGCCGGCGGCGACGGCAACGACGCACTTGATGACGCGATCGGCGACGGCTTCCTTCAGCACCAGGCCATCGGCTTCGAGCTGGATGGCCACCGCCAGCTGGCTGGGATCGAGACTGGCGGTCAGGATGATGACCTTGGGCGTCGCTGCCCGGCGGGCGCGGATGTCGCGCAGGATGTCGAGCCCGGAACAACCCGGCATCTGGATATCGAGCAGTGCCACATCGGGGGCCAGGCGCAGGATTTCGGCGACCGCCTCGTCACCGCTGCGGCAGCGCGCCACCACGTCGAATTCGGAATCCTCGAGCAGGCAGGCGAGGCCTTCCAGCACGATCGGATGATCGTCGGCAATCAGGACACGGGTCATGCGGCAAGCACCTCGGAACATGGCAATGTCATGTCGAGGTGAACGCCCGACGGGGTCGATGAGAGCCGCAGCTTGCCGCCCAGCGCATCAACCCGCGCCAGGATCGATTGCGGGCCGATACCCCCGGAGCGCAATTGTTGCACATCAAAGCTGCCGTGCCGGATCATGCCGCGGCCATTGTCACCAATGATCAGCCGATAGGCCGAACCGGCCATGGCGCCCTGCACGGTGACCAGCGTCGCGCCGCCATGGCGAACGGCATTGGCAACAGCCTCGCGAGTGATCCGGCCGATGTCGGCGGCGAGCGCCGGCGGCGGATCGGCGCAGTCGCTGCCATCGATCACGATATCCCATTGGCTTGCCAGCCGGGCGAGCAGATCGGCAAGGCTGGCATCATCGTCGCCATGGGTCTGGCCGGCGCCATCGACGAAGCGGCGCAGCTCCGCCTGTTCGGCCCGCAATGCCACTTCCAGCGCCTCGATGCGCCGGCTGATCGCTTCCGGATTGCCGGCCTGGCGCGCGATGATCTTCAGCTGCAGGGCCAGCCCGGCGAGGAATTGCAGCACGCCATCATGCAGGTCGCGCGCCACTTCCAGGCGGGCGCCATCGGCCTGCGCCGCCTGCCAGGCCCAGGCCGCGCCGGCTTCGGCGAAGGCGGCGATCAGTTGCGGGGCCAGGGCGCGCAGCAACGGCGCATCGGCGCTGCCCTCGGCATCGGGCAGCAGCAGCCAGGCGGAAAGCGTGTCGCTGCCGATGGCGGCAAACAGACCACCCTGCACCTGCCAGGGCGCGATCAGCGCCGGATCGAAGCCGCCCTCGGGCGGCGGATCGTCGGCGGGCCCTTCGGCGACGAGTCCGGTGGCCAGCTTTCCCGCCTCCCACCGCCAGATCGTTCCCGGGCGCGCGTCGGCAATCGGGGCGGCGGCATGGCGCAGCAGCGGCAATTGCCGGATACCGCCGGGGGTTGCTTCCAGGGCGTGCCAGCCCGGCTCCTCATGATGGTTCCAGAAGACGATGGCGCGCGGCGCGTCGAAGAAGGCGCGGACATGTTCGGCGCAATGGCCGGCGCAATCGGCCAGGCTGCCGCTGCCGCGATCGATGCGGCGCGACAGGCGGAACAATTCGTCCCATATGCGTTCGCGCTGCGCGCCGATGGTGACCAGCATGCCGCCGGCGACGACGATCTGGATCAGCCGCACCGCATAGCGCAGCACCTCGTCCTTGTCGGGATCGAGCGGCGCGATACCGACAAGCGCCGTCGGCAGGAACAGCAGCGTGATGATGCCGGTGGTCCACAGCGCCCCGGCGGCATTCCATTTCAGCGTCGCGGACAGGATGGCGAAGATATAGAGCGCGAAGAACGGGCTGGAGATGCCGTTGGTGAGATAGACCAGCGCCGCGATGACGATCAGGTCGATGGCATGCGGCGCTCGCCCGACCGGCGGCTCGTCCAGCCCGCGCCGCCAAATCCACAGGGTGAAGCCGGCGGCAAAGCCCAGGTAGAAGCCGAGGATGTTGACGACGATATCCGCTGTCGCCGCCGGCGTCGGCGTATCGATGAACGCGGCCGCGGCCGAAAAGGCAGCGATCGCCAGGCGACCGAGCGCGGCAATGCGATCGGCGCGATTGCTGAGCAGGGTGCTGGTCGATTTCATCGCGTTGCCCGGCCCGGGCCTGCCGCGGCAACACAAGGGGTCGTACCGCGCCGGCCCGGCGCCATGAAAAAAGGGCTTGTCGCCAAGGGTATCGTCAGCAGCACCCGGCCAATTTAGGAGATAATCAACATTCTGTCGTCACGGCCGAATGGTCGGGTCTGCTCCTGTCCGAATGGCCGTATCGCCGGCCCGATCGGCATCGCCCGGCACGGTACCGGGCGATGCCTTGCCCATCAGCTGCGGAACACCGCCGCATCGGCGGAATCGTCGCCGGCGCTGCGCGGCAGGTTTTCATAGGCCATGATCTCGTGGCGGCCGACGACGAGGTGATGGACTTCGTCGGGACCATCGGCGAGGCGCAGCGTGCGCTGGCCGGTGTACATGCGGGCCAGCGGCGTGTGCTGCGAAACGCCATAGGCGCCGTGCATCTGGATCGCCTTGTCGATGATATCGCAGACTTTTTCGGGCACCATCGCCTTCACCATATGGACCCAGATGCGCGCTTCGCGGTTGCCCATCACGTCCATCGCCTTGGCGGCCTTCAGCACCATCAGGCGCATCGCCTCGATCTCGATGCGGGCGCGGCTGATGTGCTCGACATTGGCGCCGAGCCAGACGAGTTCCTTGCCAAAGGCGGTGCGGGCGCGGCCGCGGCGGACCATCAGGTCGAGCGCGCGTTCGGCCTGGCCGATCGAGCGCATGCAATGGTGGATGCGGCCCGGGCCGAGGCGGACCTGGCTGATCTCGAAACCGCGGCCTTCGCCGAGCAGCATGTTGCTGGCCGGCACCCGCACATTTTCGAAGGCGATGTGCATATGGCCGTGCGGCGCGTCATCCTCGCCGAACACGTTCATCGGCCCGATGATGCGCACCCCCGGCGTGTCCATCGGCACCAGGATCTGCGACTGGCGGCGGTTCGGCGGCGCGTCCGGGCTGGTCTGGCACATGACGATCATGATCTTGCAGCGCGGATCGCCGGCGCCCGAGATATAATGCTTCTCGCCATTCAGCACATATTCGTCGCCCTCGCGCACCGCCTGCATGGCGACGTTCTTGGCGTCCGACGAAGCGCGATCGGGCTCGGTCATCGCAAAGGCCGAGCGGATTTCGCCGTTGAGCAGCGGCTTGAGCCAACGCTCCTTCTGCTCCGGCGTGCCGACGCGTTCGAGGACTTCCATGTTGCCAGTGTCGGGCGCCGAGCAATTGAGGCATTCCGAAGCGTGCGGCACCTTGCCGAGCTCGGCGGCGATATAGGCATAATCGAGGTTCTTCAGCCCCTGGCCGGTATGCGCATCGGGCAGGAAGAAGTTCCACAGGCCGCGGCGCTTGGCCTCGTCCTTGGCCTCTTCGAGCATTTCGAGCTGGCCGGGGACATAGGACCAGCGATCGGCACGGCCTTCGCCCAGCTTGTCGAACTTTTCCGCCATCGGCGCCGCCACTTCGGCGAGATAGGCCTTCACTGCCTTGAGCAGCGGCATGGCGGCTTCCGACATGCGCAGGTCGTTGAGTTCGTCGGTCGGATCGAGCCCGTACAGCGACGACGGGATGTTTTCATAGGCCATGGGATGCTCCTTGCAGCGTGTATACCTTGGCGTGTTCGCGGCGGCGGCGCGCCTGCGGAAACTGTCGGGATTGGCGGCGATTCACGGGAAATCCAGCGCCGCGGCGGCGGGCAGCGTGCGCAGCCAGGCTTCGGCGAGCGCCGGATCGAAGCCACGCGCCGCCAGCGCCTGGCGCCAGCCGGTCAGATCGTCGCCATGCGGATTGTCACGCAGCAGCTGGATCTTGAGATAGGGAAAGCCGGCGTCGAGCAGCTCCCGCCACAGCCGCAGCGTCGGGTTGACGGTGATCGTCACCGGCAGCGGAAACATCGCCTCGGCCGCGAGCCCGGCGCCGACCAGATGCGCCAGCAGCGGCAGTTCGCAGCGCTGGATGACTTCGGCGCGCGTCTCGCCGGCGACATCGTGCCAGAATTGCCGGAACGCCGGGTGGTTGAGCGCGCCGGGCTTGAAGAACTGCAGATAGCTTTGGAAATGGCTGCTGATTTCGTGGCTGAGGGTGACGCCGACATGATCGGCGCCGCTGCCGCGCACCCGGTCGAGCAGCGCCCCGAACCCGGCGAGCGGCCCGAACACGCTGTCGTTGGCCAGCGCCAGCAGGCCGGCCCGGCCAAGCGCCGGCAGCCGCGCCAGCACCGCCGCCCAGGCACCGAAGTCATGGCCGCGGTTGGCGCGCATCAGCACGCCGGCAGCGAAATCCAGCTCGTCGCGGTCGGGTTCGGCGGCGATATCGTCACCGATCAGCACGACGATCACCCGAAAGCCCGCCGCCGCCCAGGCGCGGGCGTGGTGAAGATTGTGCGCCGCCAGCCGGCCGCTGGGGGCCAGGGTGACAAGCACGCAGATTTCCTCGCCCGCCGCGATCACCGGCTCGCGCCACCAGCGCGCCGGCACGGCGAGGCTCGGCGGGGCGGCGGTGCTCGTTCCGGTCATGCCCTGCCTCCCTGGCACCGCCTTAGCGGCGCGCGCCACCCCGCTCAAGCCGGCGTCGCGTGCCCGCCGGATCGTGGCCAGCCTGACGCTAGCGGGGGTTGACCATAGCGCCGCTTTTGCCGTCCACCGGGGCGCAAGCGGCCGCAGCGTCGCCGCAGCCGAACGGGAGAGAGCCATGGATATCGCAGGCAAACGCATCGTCATCACCGGCGCCGCCGGCGGCATCGGCCGCGCGCTCGCCGTCCGCTTCGCCGCCGCCGGCGCTGCCGAGATCATCGTCGCCGACATCGATGGCGACGGCGCCGCCGAAACCGCACTGATGGTCGATGGCACCGCCTATCGCCTCGACGTTTCGCAGGAAGACGAGATCGCCGCGCTCGTCGAGGCCGTCGAAACCCGCCACGGCCCCATCGACCTGTTCTGCTCCAACGCCGGCATCGGCATCCCCGGCGGCGCCGAAGCGCCCGATGCGGGCTGGCAGCGCATCTGGGAAATCAACGTCATGGCCCATGTCTGGGCGGCGCGGCACCTGGTGCCGCGCATGATCGCGCGCGGCGGCGGCTATCTGCTCAACACCGCGTCGGCCGCCGGCCTGCTCAGCCAGGTCGGCTCGGCGCCCTATGCCGTCACCAAGCACGCGGCTGTGGGCCTGGCGGAATGGCTGGCACTGACGCATGGCGATGACGGCATCAAGGTCTCGGTGCTCTGCCCCCAGGCCGTGCGCACCGCGATGACCGCCGGCAACCCCGAAGGCGTCGCCAGCATCGACGGCATGATGGAGCCGGCCGAACTCGCCGAGGTCGTCGTCCAGGGGCTCGCCGCCGAAACCTTCCTGATCCTGCCCCACCCCCAGGTGCTCGATTACATGCGCAACAAGACCGCGGATTATGACCGCTGGATCGGCGGCATGCGCAAGCTGAACCGGCGTTTCCGGGGGTAGCCGACCGCCCGTTCAATCCTGTCATCCCGGGCTTGACCCGGGACCCAGCTTCCTTCGCGCCGCCGGAACCAGAGAAAGGGCACGCAATGGCCAGCAACTCCCCCTCCGGCACCGCTGCCGACATGCTCGGCCGCGAGGACTGGCTCGGCCAGGTGGCGGAGCCGGCCCTCGATCCCGCCCGGCCGATCATCGATCCGCACCATCATCTCTGGGCCGCACCGAAATACCCCTATGGCCTGCCCGAACTGCGCCGCGACACGGGCAGCGGCCATAACATCGTCGCCACCGTCTTCATCGAATGCATGGCCGGCTATCGCGCCGACGGCCCCGAGCATCTGCGCTGCGTCGGCGAAACGGAATATGTGACGAAAGTCGCCGAGGCGTCAGCCGCCGGTGGCGGCCCGCCGATCGCCGCCATTATCGGCTCGGCCAATCTCCGCGATTTCGCCCATGTCGATGAAGTCCTCGACGCCCACATCGCAGCCGGCAAGGGCCGCTTCCGCGGCATCCGTCACGCCGCCGCCTGGGATGCCTCGCCGGCGGTGGGCGAAGGCCATCACCGCCCGCCGCCCGGCCTCTATCGCGACAGCCTGTTCCGCCGCGGCTTCATGGCGTTCGCCAAGCGCGACCTCAGCTTCGACGCCTGGCTGTTTCACCCGCAAATCCCCGATCTCACCAGCCTCGCCACCGCCTTCCCCGACACGACGATCATCCTCGATCACTTCGGCGGCCCGATCGGCCTCTGGCCCTACAAGGACCGCAAGGCCGTCTTCGCTGACTGGAAACGCGATATCACCAAACTGGCGGAATGCCCGAACGTGGTGGTCAAGCTCGGCGGCATGGCGATGCCGGTCAACAACTGGGGCTTCGAAACCTCTCACCGCCCACCGACCTCGGCGGAATTCGTCGCCGCCCAGGGCGACTGGTACCGCGCCACCATCGACCTGTTCGGCCCCGACCGCTGCATGTTCGAAAGCAACTTCCCCGTCGATCGCCAGTCGATCGGCTATGCCGTGCTGTGGAACGCCTTCAAGCTGATGGCGGCGCGCTACGGCGAGGAAGAACAGGACGATCTGTTCCGCGGCACGGCGGCGCGGGTTTATCGGGTGGAAATGCCTCCGGCGGCTGGGGCCTGAGGCCCCAGACCCGCGATTTTTCGTCAGGCCCGCAGTGCCTTGATGGTTTTGCACGATACTGTAAAAATGTACTGACATCGTTGTCTAAAGCGCACTTTCTCGACCATGCGAGGATAATGACGGGGGGCAGCGCAACATGCCGCCTAGTTGCTTGTAAATTTATGAGCAGGCGGTAGGTTGGAGTGCGCAACTCCCCGGCCGCGATCTTTCTACTTAAATCTATTGTATTATCGTTCTTCGAATGAAGAAAATAAAATTTAAAAAGGCACCACAATTACGAACATGTATCTGCGATATGGAAACACAGCAAGACATCGTGTGTCATTATTTATTGTGTCCGCGGACGAGCATTATTCCTGACGGCTAAGGAATGGTAAATATGTCACGATCTTACTTAAAGAAAAGACTAGAAACAGAGGGTTGGAATATCACAGATGATCATGAACAGTACTATCTAATTAAGGTAAAAATTCAATCAAGATGGGGAAGACTAGACGTGCCAGTAGATGAATATATTACTAACAAAATAGTAAGATCAATGGTAGATAACATGCACTCCAACCGCAGAAAACTATTCCTCGAGAGGATAGTGGGCAATGATTTGTACATTGGCCGCTTGAGGAATAGAGTTACTGAAGAAATTTGTAGTGCTTTTGTGCTAGTGGCCCTAAACGATGATCTGGTGGTTGTAAGCATTTCGCCTCGCAATATGATATCGACAGACGACCTGAGGACGGCAGTAGCCGCCCTATTAAACGAATTATCGAACGGTATAAGTAAGGCGGATCTGCGAAAAAAGACAAATATAATGATGGCATTTATAGAATCCTTGTTCTATTCAATGATAACGATCAGTCCTAAGGTGATCCAAAAAGAATCCAAACACGAATATCCGTCGAATTACAATTCCGAACTATATAGTTTCGATGCTTCAACCGATCAAGATATTGCCGCAAAGACAACTCAATCGATTTCGTTCTTGTTTGCAACATGCCGCCAAATCACTTCTGCAAATAACGGTTATTTCAGCGGAAAACGTTCGAAGTTGACCAGTTATGGAATCGTTGAGGTCAACGTTCCTGAGGCGCGCGGCTACGGCACTTTCAATCGCCCTCGGCGAATTCCATTCTTCGACATCGCCATTGAAGCGGAACGTGCCGGAGATCATTTCATTATTAACAGTATTCAGAAACGAGAATTGGATGAATGGAAAGGCATATTAAATGATCGTACGGAGCAAGACGCTCTTGTATTTGTTCACGGCTTTAATACAAAATTCACTGATGCAATCTATAGAGCTGCTCAGATATTTTGGGACCTGCAATATGAGGGGGTCCCGATATTGTATTCATGGCCGTCCAATGGTAGAGTTATTGACTATCTGTATGACCAAGATAGTGTTGATCTGGCAACGAACTCATTTTCCGAAGTTTTGTCCTGTCTTGCCGACTCGGGCATTGAGCGTGTTCACATTCTTGCGCACAGCATGGGCAATCGGCTAGTAATAAATGCATTAGAAAAAAATATTCGTGCCGCGTCTGTCTCAAAAATCGGAGAATATATTATGGCGGCACCCGATGTGGATCGTGACGCTTTTCTCGAAAAGATCCCTGGCTTTCTCGGTGTTGTGCCATGCATTACGCTATATGCTTCATCAGTGGACCGCGCGCTTCAGCTCTCAAAGGGTTTAAGGAATAGCGTGCAGAGAGCCGGTGACGTACTGAATGGAGAGCCGTTGATTCTTGATGGTGTGGATACGATCGACGTCTCGGCGGTTGGTGCTGATATTTTTGGTAGTGGGCATGGCGTATTTGCAAGCAGTCGCTCAATTTTGAATGATATAAGTCTGTTGATTGGCTCTCGGGTGCGGCCTCCCCATAAGCGGTTGGCAGAGTTGCGTAGGATGCCGGCCGGTGCCGTCCCTCCTCGCTGGTGGCGCTTTGCAGATTGACTGTTATGGGCTTTACGTTGCCGATTTTATCGAGCGCCGCTCACGCAATGAGGCTATCCTACTCATGGAGGCAACGACACCCGCTAAAGCGCCGATTTCGCGGCGATATCGGCGAAACGAAGGTTGGTCTCAGGGAAGCCGAAGTGTCAGATGTCGGGATCGCGGTCCTCGCGAACGACGCATCTGACAAACAGTGGTTGGCAGGTGGCAGGGGCAGGTGGCGTGGGCTTGGGAATGGCGGGAGGCGGCACCGAAGGCGCACCGCTCGCGGTGCTGCGGGCAAGCTGCCCGAGGGTGCTGGATTGCGCCGGGCTGGCGACGTTCGCCGACTTGGTCTAAATTGTGGCCATGGCGACGCAACTTTTGCCTGACGACGACGAGGCCCTATGGGCGAAGCTGGAGGCCGGTGCGGATGATCTGGCCGGCGCTGCCGCCGAGGCGCACCTTCGCGCCGGCCGCGCCATCTACTACAGTGAACCGGGGACGCCCGAGGGGCTGATGATCCGGGAAATGCCCGATGGGCAAAAGTGCCTGGTTCGGATCGTGATTGCCGGAAACGAGGTACACGAGACGGTTGTTTGAGAACGCCGTCGCTCTGGATCGTCGCCGGCCCGAACGGCGCCGGAAAATCGACCCTGGTCGATCAATATCTTCGCGGCCGGCTGCCAATTATTAATCCTGACGATCTGGCGGCCGAGTTCGGCGGGATGCTGGCGGGTGGGCGCGTCGCACTGGCCCGGCGCGTCGAACTGCTGGCGACGGGCGAAAGCTTCGTCGTTGAGACGACGCTGGCCGGTTCGAGTGGCATGACGCTGGTAGCGGCGGCAATCGATGCCGGCTTTCGCCTCAAGCTGATTTATATCGGCCTCGCTTCGGCGCCGCACGCGGCCGAGCGCGTTCGGGCGCGGGTGGCGGCAGGCGGGCACCATGTCGACACCGCCGACGTTGTTCGCCGCTTCGGCCGGAGCCTGCGCAATGCTGCGGACCTGGCAAGCCAGGCCGACCGGCTGCTGTTGTTTGACAATAGCGGCAGGCGCCGTCGCCTGGTTGCGTCGTACCGCCAAGGCCGACGGAAATTCGTTGCTTCGGCTGTGCCAAATTGGGCCAAACCGATCTGCACTGCGCGGGACGATGCAGGCTGAAGTTATGCCGACCCTGTAACAAATTGGGGTCTGGGGCCTCAGGCCCCAGCCGCCGGAGGCTCACTTCTATGTCACCGCTTGCCGCGCATGGAATTCCGGCCGGTCCCACGCTCCGGTGGCGACGATCTCCGCCAGCATCGCCGCTGCCGCCGCCACATCGGCGAAGCGCAGATAGGCTGGCGCAAAGCCGAAGCGCAGGATGTCGGGGTCGCGGAAGTCGCCGATGACGCCGCGGGCGATCAGCGCCTGGCAGATGGCATAGGCTTGGGGGTGGCGGAAGGCGAGGTGGCTGCCGCGTACACCCGTCGGGCTGGCCAGCACCAGGCCGGGGATGTCGGCGACGGCGGCGAGGAACAGGTCGGAGAGGGCGCGGGATTTGGCGGCGAGGCGGTCGACCCCGAGTTCCGCGATCAGATCGACGCCCACTTCCAGCGCGGCGAGGCTGAGGATCGGCGGGGTGCCGCACAGCAGCCGGGCGATGCCGGGGGCGGGGGCATAGGCGTCGTTGAAGGCGAAGGGCGCGGCATGGCCCATCCAGCCGCTCAAGGGGGAGGCGAACGCCGCCTGGTGGCGCCGGGCGAGATAGGCGAACGCCGGCGCGCCGGGGCCGCCGTTCAGATATTTGTAGCCGCAGCCGACGGCCATGTCGGCGCCCGCTCCCGCCAGATCTAGAGGCAAGGCGCCGACGCTGTGGCTGAGGTCCCACAGCATCAGCGCGCCGGCGGCGTGGGCGGCGGCGGTGATCGCCGCCATGTCGTGGACGGCGGCGCTCTTGTAATGGACATGGGAGAGCAGCACGACCGCGACATCCTTGCCCTGGCGGCCATCGCGACCGGCGGCAAGCGCGGCGGGGATATCGCTCGCCAGCCGCAGTTCGGCGGCGCCCATGCTCGCCAGCCCCTGCGCCATGTAGAGATCGGTCGGGAAGCTGCTGGGTTCGGAGAGGATCACCCGCCGGCCCGGCCTGAGTTGCAGCGCGCCGGCGAGCAGCTTGAACAGATTGACCGACACCGAATCGGCGACGATCACCTCGTCCGCCGCGGCACCGATCAGCGGCGCGATCTTCGCCCCCACCCGCGCCGGTGCGCCGATCCAGTCGTGCTTGTTCCAACTGGTGATGAGGTCCTCGCCCCATTCGGCGGCGATGACGTCCGCCAGCCGCGCCGCGGTGGCGCGGGGCAGGGCGCCCAGGCTGTTGCCGTCGAGGTAGATGACGCCTTCGGGGATTGCGAAGCGCTCGCGGGCAAAGGCCAGCGGATCGGCGGCGTCGAGATCGGCGGGAGTCATGCCCCGAGCGCTAGCGGCAATCGCCGACAAGGAAAACCTCTCCTCCCCCTCGAGGGGGGAGGCGAGAGACGCCCGCAGGGCGGCCCGGGAGGGGGTGGGGCCACCACGATGCAGGTTCTCGCTTGTGGCCCCACCCCCTCCCGCCGCGCTTCGCGCGAGTCGCCTCCCCCCTCCAGGGGGAGGAGGGTGGTGGCGCTGTCCTACACCGGGCGAATCGGGCTATGCCGGTGGCTCGGCCGGGCGCCGGCGGCGGCGCTCACGCGCAGGAGGCTACAAGAGGGAAATCGACTGAACTTCGGTGAACTTCGGAAGAATATTGCTCTCGGTTGAAACGGAATTCGGCTAAGCTGGCGGCCATGACCGACACGCTGGAACGGCCCGCCGAAGCTGCCGCCGACTGGACGATCCCCCAGGACTGGCAGCGTTACACGCGGGAGGAACATGCCGTCTGGGATCGGCTCTACGCCCGGCAGACGGCGATGCTGCCCGGCCGGGTGGCGCCGGAGTTCCTGGCGGGGCTGACGCGGCTCGGCCTCGACGCGCCGGGGATTCCGGACTTCGCGCGGTTGAACGAGCGACTGCACGCGGCCACCGGATGGCAGGTGGTGGCGGTGCCGGGGCTGGTGCCGGATGCGGTGTTCTTCGATCACCTCGCCAACCGCCGCTTCGTCGCCGGCAATTTCATCCGCCGGGCGGACCAGCTCGATTATCTGGAGGAACCGGATGTGTTCCACGATGTGTTCGGCCATGTGCCGCTGCTGGCGGACCCGGTGTTCGCCGATTACATGCAGGCCTATGGCCAGGGCGGCCTGCGCGCCGATGGGCTGGGGGCGATCCACCATCTGTCGCGGCTCTATTGGTATACAGTGGAGTTCGGGCTGGTGGCGAGCGGCGGGGACCTGCGGCTCTATGGTGCCGGCATCGTTTCCAGCCATGGCGAATCGCGCTTCGCGCTCGACGATGCCTCGCCGCACCGGCTGGGATTCGACCTGCGGCGCGTGATGCGGACGCGCTATCGCATCGATGATTACCAGCAAGGCTATTTCGTCATCGACAGTTTCGAGGATCTGCTGCGCCAGACGCTGGAGACCGATTTCGGCCCGCTTTATGCCGAACTGGCCGGGCAGGGCGATCTGGCGGTGACGGAGATCCTGCCCGGTGACCGCGTCTGGCACCGCGGCACCCAGGCGCACGGATGAGGCGTCAGCCGCCGATGAGGACGGTGGGAAAGCCCATGACGATGTTGCCGCCATGGGCGGTCATGTCGCCGATGCGCGCGGCAGGCAGATTGCCGACGAGCACCGTCGCCGATCCCTTGACGATGACATCGGGGGGGCCGACGCAGACCGCCATGTCGGTAACGCGCGCCTGGGGCATCTTGCCGGTGATGACGGTGACCATGCACGGCGGGAGGATCGGCCCGCCGACATGGGGGACGACGCCCGTCACCATCGGGCAGACGTGCATGTCGGTCACACGGGCGGCAGGCATCCCCATGGGAGGAGTTTAGCGCAGGCAAATCGCCGTTGCCAGCCACTTGCGGCGCCGTTCAAGAATCCATGTGCAAAAGCCCGGACAAGCGCTTAAGTACAGGGGATTGGGGCGGCATGCGGGGGCTTTCGTGATCATCGACGACGACATTGCCGCAGCGCTGCTGGCGCCGATCGGCGGTGGCGACGCGGGTGACGATGGCGCCGCCGGCATCGGAATCGACGTCCGCGCCGACGAAGGCGCCACCGGCGAATTGTTCCGCGAGCTGCGCTTTCAGCGCAAGGCGATCTACCGCGTCGAGCTGCGCATCTCGATGGGCGGCGAGCCGGCCGGCGATGGCGAGGCCTGGGATTGGGAAACGCTCGCCGAAACCGCCACCGACTATCTGACCAACCACGCCAAGGACCTGGAAATCGCCGCGATGCTGGTCGAGGCGGTGATCCGCATCGATGGCCTGCCCGGCCTTGCCCGCGGCATGGCGCTGCTGGCGCAGATGGTGACCGCCTTCTGGGATGCGGGCCTGTGGCCGGCCGAGGACGAGGATGACGGCATCGAAGCGCGCTTCCAGCCGCTTTCCGGCCTGTCCGGCGGCGGCAACGACAAGGAAGGCACGCTGATCATGCCGCTGCGCCGGCTGGTGCTGGCGGCGAATTCGGCGGGCGACAGCCTGCAGTTCATCGATCGCGTCACCGCCGACGCGCTGTTCGCCGATGCGCAATCGGCGAGCACGCCGGAAAAGCGCGCCGCCTTCAATCGCGAAGCGGAAGCGGCCCTTGAAGCCCATGCCGCCACGGCGCGGCGCCTGGGCGCCAAGACGCTGAAGCCGGCGGCGGCGATGCTGGCGGCGGCGGAAGCGTCGTGGCGCGGCGCGGTCGGCGAAATCTATGCCAAGACCAAGCCGAAGGCGCCGGCGGCGTCGCGGGTCAGCGACGAGCTCAAGAACATGGGCGATTGGCTGAAGGCGTTCCTGAAGGACCTGCCTGACGATGCGCCGGCGGTGGAGGCGGAAGCCGAAGTCGCCGGCGAGGCCGGGGCGGTTGCCGGCGGCGGCGCCGCGGTAGCGGCGAATGCGCCGTTTTCGATCGGCCGGATCGAGCGCCGCGAGGATGCGCTGCGCGCCGTTACTGCCGCAGCGGACTATTTCGAGCGGTTCGAGCCGCTTTCGCCGCTGGGTTCGACCTTGCGCGAGGTTGACCGGCGGGCGCGAATGAGTCTCGATGCGCTGCTGGAAGAATTGATTCCCGATGCGTCAACCCGGGAGCTTTATTATTGGCGTTCGGGGATCAAGCCGCCGGTGCCGGCGAAATAGCCGGCAGGGGCGATTTGGAGCAGGATCGCACGACAGGGGTCGCACCGCGGGGTGATCGGTGTTGTGCGATGGGGATGACGGGAACGGGTGCACCCGCAATGTGCCCTTGGGAGAGTGGACATGGCTGATTCGGTACATGACAAGCTGAAGCGGGTTCGCAAGCCGCGGGTGCACATCACCTATGACGTCGAGACCGAAGGCGCGCAGGAAGTCAAGGAACTGCCGTTCGTCGTTGGCGTGATGGGCGATTTCTCCGGCGATTCGGCGATTGCCAAGAAGGCGCTGAAGGAACGCAAGTTCATCGACCTGAAGAAGGACAAGTTCGACCAGGTCATGGCCAAGATCGAACCCGGCGTGAAGATGAAGGTCGAGAACACGCTGGAAAAGAACGGCAAGGAATTCGAGGTCAACCTCAAGTTCCGCTCGATGGACGATTTCGAACCGGAAAAGGTCGTCGAACAGGTCGAACCGCTGCGCCGGCTGATGGAAACCCGCAACCGCCTGCGCGACCTGATGGCCAAGGCCGATGGTTCGGAGCAGCTGGAAGGCCTGCTCGAGCAGATCCTGCAGGACAGCGCCAAGATCGCCAATCTGCGTGAGCAGCTCGGCGACGGTGGCGACGCCAAGCCGGAATAATCGCGCCGCCTGGCCGACAGACCCAGATTTTCAGGAGCATATCACCATGGCCGAATCCGAAGCCCAGGCCGCCGGCGGGGCAGCGACCGTTACCGAAACGGTCAGCCTGCTCGACCAGGCGATCAACGTCACCAAGCAGACCGAGCCGAGCCGCGTCGAGGAACTGATGCGCACCCTCGCCAATGAGGCGATGGGCGGCACCGTCCAGTTCAACAAGAACCTGACCGTCACCCTGCGCGAAGCGATCGCCAAGATCGATGCCCAGATTTCCGAACAGCTTTCGGTCATCATGCATGGCGAAAAGTTCAAGGCGATCGAAGGCAGCTGGCGCGGCCTCAACTATCTCGTCAAGAACAGCGAGATCGGCGAGGGCCTCAAGGTCCAGATGCTCAACATCACCAAGAAGGAACTGGCCAACGATCTCGCCAAGGCCGTCGATTTCGACCAGAGCCAGACCTACAAGAAGATCTATGAAGAACAGTTCGGCATGGCCGGTGGCCAGCCGTTCAGCGTCCTGCTCGGCGACTATTATTTCGGCAAGACCTCCGACGATACCGAGCTGCTGACCAATATTTCGAGCGTTGCGGCCGCCGGCTTCTGCCCGTTCGTCTCGGCCGCCAATGCCCAGGTGTTCGGCATGGACAGCTTCACCGAGCTGTCGAACCCGATGGACATGAAGCAGCAGTTCGAAACCGCCGATTATCTGAAGTGGAATGGCTTCCGCAATTCCGAGGATTCGCGCTTCGTCACCCTGACGATGCCGCGCGTGCTGGCGCGCGTGCCCTATGGCCGCGACACCAAGAAGGTCGAAGGCTTCGACTATGAAGAAGCGCCGCGCGATGCCGTCGGCAACGCCAAGCCGATGGCGCACGACGATTATTGCTGGATGAACGCTTCCTATGCGCTCGTTGCCCGCATGACCGCGGCCCATGCCGAATATGGCTGGACGACGGCGATCCGCGGCGCCGAGGGCGGCGGCAAGGTCACCAACCTGCCGACGCACGTGTTCCATTCGGACGATGGCGACCTCGATGCCAAGTGCCCGACCGAGATCGGCATCACCGATCGCCGCGAAAAGGAGCTTTCGGATTTGGGCTTCCTGCCGCTCTGCCACTACAAGAATACCGATTTCTCGGTGTTCTTCGGTGCCCAGACCATGCAGCGCCCTAAGAAGTACGATCGCCCCGAAGCAACCGCCAATGCCGCCATTTCGGCGCGTCTGCCCTATATCATGGCGACCAGCCGTTTTGCCCATTATCTCAAGGTGATGGCACGCGACAAGATCGGCAGCTTCATGGAAGCGCAGGATTGCGAGACCTGGCTCAACCGCTGGATCGGCAATTATGTGAACGCGACGGAAGGTGCCGGCCAGGAAAGCCGCGCCAAATATCCGCTGCGCGAAGCCAAGATCGAGGTGAAGGAAGTTCCCGGCGCGCCGGGTTCCTATAGCGCCGTCGCGCATCTGCGGCCCTGGCTGCAGTTCGAGGAGCTGACCACCTCGATGCGCCTTGTCGCCCGCATCCCCGCCAAGGCGGGTTGAGACGACAACGGACGACACGGAAGACCCGGACGGGAAGGGAGGGCGGGGCATGGAGACATTGGCCCCGCCCGACCGCCCGATCGGCGACAATGCGGCGCTGCTCGATGCGGTGATCGCCGGCACCGGTATCGAACCGACCGGGCCGGAAGCGGCTGCCGAACCGGCTGCGGAAACCGATGCCGAGCCGGCGGGCATGCCCCCGCCGGCCGATATCGCTGCCCGCGCCGCGGCGCGGCGGGCGCTGCGGGCGCGCGCCACCCGGCTGCTCGCCGCCATCGATGCGGCACTGTCGGCGCAGCTCGATGCCATCCTGCATCATTCGTCGTTCCAGCGGCTGGAATCGCTGTGGCGCGGCGTCTGGTGGCTGTGCGAGGACATGGATCGCGATGCCAAGCTGCGGCTGCGCATCCTTGACGCCCGCTGGGGCGAGGTGGCGCGCGACCTCGAACGCGCACTGACCTTCGACCAGAGCACCTTGTTCACCCGCATCTATTCCGACGAATTCGGCACCCCCGGCGGCGAACCCTTCGGCATGATCGTCGTCGATCATCCGCTCTGGCACCGGCCGGGCGGCCGCGAGCGCACCGACGATGTCGCGGCGCTGATGGCGCTTTCCGAAGTCGCCGCCGCCGCCTTTTGCCCCTTTGTCTTCGGCGTCGATCCGCGGCTCGTTGGCATGGACGGTTTCGACGAGATCGACCTGCGCCAGGATCTCGCCGGCGTCTTCGGCGGCCGCGAATTCGCTGGCTGGGACCGGCTGCGCCGCATGTCGGACGCGCGCTTCCTGGCGGCAGTGGCGCCGCGCATGCTGCTGCGCCATCGCCATCGCGGTCGCGACCTGTGGCGCATGGGCTTTGTCTATGACGAGCAGGTGGCGGGACCCGATGATCTGCTCTGGCTGTCGGGCGGCTTCGCGCTGGCGCAGGTGTCGGCGCGGGCGATGCGGCTGCATCGCTGGCCGGCGGCGATTCGCGGCGCCACCGCCGCCGACGAGGGCGGCACGGTCGAAGGCCCGGCGCGGCATTTCCTGCCCGGTGACCGCACCCGCGATCGCGCCCGCATCGCGGTGCGCCAGCCGACCGAGAATGCCGTGTCGGAGGAGCAGGAGATCGAGCTCAATCTCGCCGGCATCATCGCACTGCGCCAGCTGCCCTATGTCGGTTCGGCGGCCTTCCTCAACCTGCCCAGCCTGCACAAGCCGCCGGATTATGACAGCGAGGCGGCGCGGATGAATGCCAAGATGAACGCGATGCTCAACTACATCATGTGCGTCTGCCGTTTCGCCCATTATCTCAAGGTGATGGCGCGCGACTGGGTCGGCAAGTACAGCGACGCGCGCGAGTGCCAGAAGCTGCTCGAGGATTGGCTGCGCAAATATGTCACCGGCAATGACGACGCCTCGGACGAGATGCGCCGGCGCTATCCGCTGCGCGAGGCGCGGGTGATCGTCGAGGAGGAGCCCGGCAAGCCCGGCACCTATCGCTGCGAGATCGCGCTGCGCCCGCATTACCAGCTCGACCAGATCGCCAGCGAATTCCGCCTGACCACGGCGATCGGCCGCGAGGTGCCGGCATGACCGGATCGGTACCCCTGTCGCTGTTCGATCGCCTGATCGACGATGCCCCCGACACCCAGCATGAAGCGATCGAGAGCGACGAGCGGCGTTTCGAGCGGTTCAAGCTGGGCCTGCGCCGCGACCTCGAAGGCCTGCTCAACGCCAAGCAGCCTTATGTGCGCTGGGGCACCGAGGCGGGGTTGACCGAAACCATCACCGGCTTCGGCCTCGTCGATATCTCGACCGAGGATTTTGGCACGCCGGCGGTGCGCGACCGCATCAAGCGCCTGATCGCCACCACGATCCGGACGCACGAGACGCGGCTGCACGGCGTCGATGTCGAAGTCGATGGCGCGCCGACCTCCACCGGCATCCGCTTTCGCATCAGCGGCGTGATTCGCCTT
>JAIXZK010000100.1 GCA_027489695.1 Sphingomonadales bacterium | reverse complement strand
GGCGTCGTCATGTGCCATGGCGACCAGGCGCGCGGTGCGTTCGGGGTCGGCGAAGCGGAAAGCGTCCTCGCCGGACTGACGCACCCCCAGCATTTCGCCGGCGCCGCGAAGCCGCAAATCCTCTTCGGCGATGCGGAAGCCGTCGTTGGTTTCGCGCATCAGTTTCAACCGGGCTTTGGCGGTTTCGGAGAGTTCGGGGCCGCGCAGCAGCAGGCAGACCGAGCGTTGCGAGCCGCGGCCGACGCGGCCGCGCAGCTGGTGCAACTGCGCCAGGCCGAAGCGTTCGGCGGCCTCGACGATCATCAGCGTGGCGTTGGGGACATCGACGCCGACTTCGATGACCGTCGTCGCCACGAGGAGCCCGAGGCGGCCGGCGCTGAAATCGGCCATCACCGCGTCTTTTTCGGCCGGTTTCATGCGGCCATGGACCAGGCCAATGCCGTCCCCGAAGCGTCCGCGCAGCATGGCGGCGCGGGTCTGGGCGGCGGCTTCGTCGCCGTCCTCGCTGCCTTCGACGAGCGGGCAGACCCAATAGGCCTGGCCGCCGCCGCCGAGGTGGCGGCCGAGGCCTTCGATCACTTCCTCGAGCCGATCGACCGGCATGACGCGCGTATCGACCGGCGTGCGGCCGGGCGGCAGCTCGTCGAGCCGCGAGGCGTCCATCTCGCCGAAATGCGTCAGTTGCAGGGAGCGCGGGATCGGCGTCGCCGTCATCGCCAGCAGATGCGGTGGCACCCGCGCCTTGGCCGCAAGCAGCAGGCGTTGCGCGACGCCGAAGCGATGCTGTTCATCGACCACCACCAGCCCAAGGTCGTGATAGGCGACCTCCTCCTGGAAGATGGCGTGGGTGCCGACCAGGATATGGATGCGGCCCATGGCGAGATCGTCGAGCAGGTCGGCGCGGACTTTCGCCTTGTCCCGCCCGGTCAGCGCGGCGATGCGGATCGGCAGCCCGGCGGCGAGCTTGGTGAGTGTCGCCAGGTGCTGGCGGGCGAGGATCTCGGTCGGTGCCAGCAGGGCTGCCTGCGCGCCCGATTCGACCGCCGCCAGCATGGCGAACAGCGCCACCATGGTCTTGCCGGCGCCGACATCGCCCTGCAGCAGCCGCAGCATCGGCGACGCCTGCGCCATGTCGCCATGGATTTCGGCGATGGTGCGTTGCTGCGCCCCCGTCAGCGCGAAGGGCAGCGAGGCAGTCAGCGCCGATGTCAGCCGGCCATCGCCGGGCAGCGCCCGGCCCTTGCGGGCGCGGGTGTCGCCGCGCACCAGCAGCAGCGCCAGCTGGTTGGCCAGCAGCTCGTCATAGGCCAGCCGGTCGCGGCCGCCGGGCTCGACAGCGTGCGCCGCCGCCAGCGCGGCGCGCCAGCCGGGCCAGCCATGCTTTTCCAGCACCGATGGCTCGATCCATTCGGCCAGGTCCGGCGCCCGCGCCAGCGCTTCGGCGGCGAGCTGGGCCAGCCGCCGATTGGGCAGGCCTTCGGTGAGCGGATAGACGGGTTCGCGCGACACCGCCGGGGCGTCGCCGGGCAGCGACACTTCGGGGTGGCTGATCTGCAGGCTCTGGCCATAGCGATCGAGCCGGCCGGTGATGCGCCGCGGCTGGTGCAGCGGCAGCTTCGACCGCGCCCAGGCGCCGCTCTGGCCGAAGAAGACAAGATCGATCCACTGGCCCCCGGGATCGGTGGCGCGGACCCGGAGCGGGCTTCGCGGTCCACCGCCGCCATCGTGGCGGACGGGCGTCAGCACCACCGAGATCGGCCGGCCGATGAGGCTTTCATCGACGTTTGTCACGGTGAGGCGCTCGATCACCATCACCGGCAGATGGCCGATCAGATCGATGACGCGGGTGATCTTCAGCCGGGCCAATTGCCGCACCAGCGCCGGCCCGACGCCCTTGAGCGCGGTCACTTCGGCGAACAGCGGGTTGAGAATGGCAGGCCGCATGGATAGGGACCTTGTAACCACCGCGTGCCGGCTTTGAAACCGGGACGCGGCAATTGTCGTTGGAGCCCATGCCATGGAAGATCGCGAGTATCGCCTGCGCCGCCTGCGCTTCCGCGCCTGGCACCGCGGCACCAAGGAAGCCGATCTGCTGATCGGTGGCTTTGCCGATGCGCATAGCGAGCGCTGGAACGAGGCCGAAATGGCCTGGTTCGAGGCGATCCTGGAAGAACAGGACGTCGATGTGATGGGCTGGGCGTTCGGCACGATTCCGGTGCCGCCGGCCTTTGACGGCGCTTTGATGCAGCAGTTGCGATCGCTCGACTATGTCGCGCGCAAGGCGCGCTGAGATGGCAATGCGCTTCTCCTCCCCCTTGATGGGGGAGGCGAGAGACGCCCGAAGGGCGGCCCGGGAGGGGGTGGGGCCACAAGCCCGACGCTCGTCGCTTCGGCCCCACCCCCACCCGCCGTGCTTCGCGCGAGTCGCCTCCTCCCTCAACGGGGAGGAAAGCAAGTGATCGACCTTCCCCGCTTCGTCGAGGCGCGGCAGGCGCTGACCCTGGCGCGCTGCCCGCCCGGCTATCTGCCCTGGCTGCTCGCCGATGCGGCGCGGGCGAAGGCGGCGCTCGGCGGCGGGCGGGCGGTGTTCATCGCCGCCGATGAGGCCGCCGCCCGGGCGCTCGCCGAAGCGGCGACGTTCTTCGCCCCCGAACTCGAGATCGTGTCGCTGCCGGCCTGGGACTGCCTGCCCTATGACCGCGCTTCGCCCAGCTTGCGCGTCGCTGCCGAGCGGCTGGCGGCGCTGGCCCGGCTGGCGCAGCCGGCTACCGCGGCGCAGCTGGTCGTCACCACCGTCAATGCCGCGACGCAGCGCATCCTGCCGCCGGCGCGCATCGCCGCGCTGACCGCCGAAATCCGCCCCGGCAACCGCATCGATCGCGACGCGCTGGCGGCGATGCTCAGCGCCAATGGCTATGTGCGCAGCGAGACCGTGGTCGAGGCCGGCGAATATGCGGTGCGCGGTTCGATCCTCGATCTGATGCCGGCGGGTTTCGATCATGGCCTGCGGCTCGATTTCTTCGGCGACGAGATCGAGACGCTGCGCCGCTTCGATCCGGCGACGCAACGCACCCTGGGCACGGCGGACGGCTTCACCCTGCTGCCGGTCAGCGAAGTGCTGATCGACGAGGCGCGGGTGCGCGATTTCCGCGCGCGCTATCGCGAGCTGTTCGGCGCCGCCGCCACCGCCGATCCGCTCTATGAAGCGGTCAGCGACAGCCGCCGCCTCGCCGGCATGGAACATTGGCTGCCGCTGTTCGAACCTGAACTGGCGACGCTGTTCGATTATGTCGGCGATGACGCGCTGGTGATCCGCGACGCCGGCGCCGACAAGGCCGCCGAGGCGCGCTTCGAATCGATCACCGATTATCACGACAACCGCACCGCGGCGCTCAGCCAGAAAAAGGGCAGCTATCGGCCATTGCCCGCCGATTCGCTCTATCTGTCCGCGGCGGAATGGCAGGCGGCGCTGAAGGGCAGCCGCGTCCACCTCGCCTCGCCGTTCGGCGTGCCCGATGGCACCCGCAACACCATCGACTGCGGGGCCGACGGCCCGCGCGATTTCGCCCCCGAGCGCGTGGCGCAGGGCATGGGCGGCCCGCCCGTTTATGCCGCGATCAAAGGCCATATCGCCGAGCGCCGCGCCGCCGGCGAGCGGGTTGTGCTGGCCAGCTATTCGAACGGCGCCCGCGAGCGCCTCGCCGGGCTGCTCGCCGATGAGGGCGTCGGCGGCCTGGCGCTGGCCGGATCGTGGCAGGAGGCATTGGGCGCCACGGCGAAGGGCCAGGTGGCCCTGACCGTGGTGCCGCTGGAGCACGGTTTCCACCTCGAAGCGCCCAAGGCCAGCCTGCACGTGCTGACCGAGCAGGACATGCTCGGCGACCGGCTGGTGCGCCGCAAGCGATCGGCGAAAAAGGCCGATGCCTTCATGGCCGAAATCGCCATGCTGACGCCGGGCGACCTGATCGTCCACCGCGATCACGGCATCGGCCGCTACGACGGGCTGATGGCCATCGAGATCGGCCGCAAGCCGCACGACTGCGTCGCGCTGAGCTATGACGGCGGCGACAAGCTCTATGTGCCGGTCGAGAACATCGATGTGCTGAGCCGCTATGGCGCCGAAAGCGACGGCGTCGGGCTCGACAAATTGGGCGGGGTCGCCTGGGCGGCGCGGCGCGGCCGGATGAAGGAGCGCATCCGCGAGATCGCCGGCGAGCTGCTGAAGACCGCCGCCGAACGCGCCCTGCGCGAGGCCGAGCCGGCGATTCCGGAAGCGCATGACGTCGCCGCCTTTGCCGATCGCTTTCCCTATGCCGAAACCGACGACCAGTTGCGCGCCATCGACGATGTGCTGACGGATTTGGCTTCCGGCAAGCCGATGGATCGCCTCGTCTGCGGCGATGTTGGCTTCGGCAAGACCGAGGTGGCGTTGCGCGCGGCCCATGCCGCGGCGATGTGCGGGATGCAGGTGGCGATCGTCTGCCCGACGACGCTGCTCGCCCGCCAGCATTATCAG
>JAIXZK010000003.1 GCA_027489695.1 Sphingomonadales bacterium | reverse complement strand
GGTACGAAGCCGACGCCGGGGCCGACCGCTTCGATGACACCGGCCGCCTCCAGGCCGATCCCCGAGGGCAAGGGCAGCGGATAAAGGCCGGTGCGGTGATAGGTATCGATGAAGTTAAGCCCGATCGCGGTGTGACGCAGCAGCACTTCGCCCGGCCCGGGCGCGGCGAGGTCGATATCCTCGCTCCCCAGCACCTCGGGGCCCCCGGTGGTTGCAAATCGCACGGCGTACATCCGGCCTCTCCTGACTTTCTACTGCAATATCTTGAAATCGCGTGATTTTGTGGCCGCAGTGATGCCCTTGTCGGCCAGAACCCGGAAAGGCTAGACTGGCCCTGTCGGCCTGCCAAGGGCCGGCCTGCCCAAGTGCCGGCCAGAGACAGGGATGCAATGAAAGTCACCTTCGACATCGAATGCACGCCTGCCGAAGCCAGGGCATTTTTCGGACTGCCCGATCTGACGCCGGTGCACGACATCTATCTGGAAAAGCTGAAGGGGATGATGACGGAGGGGCTTTCCCCCGCCGAGTTCGAGCGCATCACCCGGGCGTGGATGCCCGGCATCACGGAAGGCTTCGAACAATGGCAGAAGCTGTTTTTCGCGGCCGTGCCGAAGCCCTGACGACGATCGACGGCGCATGATCCCGGGCGGCACCGCCACCATCGTGGCGCTGGCGTCGGGTCGGCCGCCGGCGGCCATCGCCATCATCCGCATTTCCGGGCCGCGGGCGCATGCCGCGGTGGCGGCGCTCGCCAGGCAGCGCTTGCCTCCGCCGCGCCGCGCCGCGGTTCGCCGACTCGTCGATCCCCGCGACGGCAGCATCCTCGACGATGCGATGGTGCTGCTGTTCGCGGGGCCGGCGAGCCCGACCGGCGAGGATGTGGCGGAACTGCACCTGCACGGTGGCATTGCCGTCGTCGCCGGGGTGCTCGCTGCGCTCACGGCGCTGCCCGGCCTTCGGGCAGCGGAGCCGGGCGAGTTCACGCGGCGGAGTTTCGCCAATGGCCGGATCGACCTGGCCCAGGTCGAAGGCCTGGCCGATCTGGTCGCCGCCGAGACGGCGGCACAGCGCCAGCAGGCCCTGGCATTGGCCGGCGGCGCCTTGAGCCAGGTGGCGACGGCGTGGCGAGAGCGCTGCCTGGAACTGCTGGCCGAGGCCGAAGCCTCGCTGGATTTCGCCGAGGACGAGGCGGATGTCGCGGCGCGGCTGGCGCTGGCGACGCGCGAGCGATTGTGGGCCCTCAGTCGGGAACTCGCCGAGATCCTTGCCGATTCCGGCCGGGCGGCGCGCTTGCGCGATGGGCTGACGATCGTTGTCAGCGGGCCGCCGAATGTCGGAAAGTCAAGTCTGATCAACGCGTTATCGCGACGCGACATGGCGATTGTATCGCCGGTTCCAGGCACGACGCGCGACGTTATCGAAGTGCCGCTCGATCTTGATGGTATCGCCGCGGTTCTGATCGATACCGCCGGCCTGCGGGACACCGAGGATCCCTTGGAGGCCGAGGGCATTCGTCGGGCGCGTGCGCGCATGGCGAGCGCCGATCTGCTGCTGCTGCTAGATGACGGCATTGCTGCGCCCGCCGCGGCACTCCCGATCGAAGCCGAGCCGATGGTCTGGCGCGTGACGACCAAGTCCGACCTGGGCAGCGTTGCGCCGGCGGGTTCGCGCCATCTGTCGTCAAGGACCGGCGACGGCTTGGCCGCCTTGCGCGCGGCGCTGGCCGATTGGGCGCAGAATGTCGTGCGGCCGCAGATGCCAGCATTGCTGTCGCACGAACGCCATCGCCAGGCATTTTCCGACGCAGCGGCAGCGCTCGGCGATGCGGCCGTGACCGAGGATGCCGTGCTTCGCGCCGAATCGCTTCGCCAGGCGGCACAATGCTTCGGGCGGATCGCCGGCAATGTCGGGGTCGAGGATGTTCTGGACAGGATCTTCTCCCGCTTCTGCATCGGGAAATAGTCTGTCTGGCTTCCGATGTTTCACGTGAAACATCGGGCGGAGAATCCGGTTCCGCAAAGCAGCGCCACGAGTTATGGCGACACCATGAATTCCGGTTGCTCCTTTGATGTCATCGTCGTCGGCGCTGGCCACGCCGGTTGCGAAGCCGCGGCGGCAGCGAGCCGCTGCGGTGCACGGGTTGCGCTGCTGACGCTGGATATCGCCGATCCGGGCACCTTGTCGTGCAACCCGGCGGTCGGCGGCATCGGCAAGGGCCATATCGTCTGCGAGATCGAAGCGCTGGGCGGCATCATGGGTGCCGTCACCGACCGCGCCCGCATGCAATCTCGCATCCTCAATCGCTCCAAGGGCCCTGCCGTGCAGGGGCCGCGCGCGCAGGTCGATCGCCGTCGCTACCGCGCTGCCATGCGGTCGACGCTGGCTGCCCTGCCGCAGCTCACGCTGATCGCGGGCGAGGCGACCGATTTCCTTACCGACGGCGGCCGGGTGGTCGGCGTGCGATCCACGGTGGGCGACCTGTCGGCGGCAGCGGTCGTGCTGACCACGGGTACCTTCCTTGGCGGCGTCATCCATATCGGCGATCAGCGCTTGGCCGGGGGCCGCAGCGAAGCTTCCGCCTCGAACCTCGGCGAGCGCCTGCGCGGTCTTGGCGTTCCCGTCGCCCGACTGAAGACCGGCACGCCGCCGCGCCTGGATGGCCGCAGCATCGATTGGAGCCGGCTCGACTGGCAGTTCGGTGATACGGACGATCCCGG
>JAIXZK010000172.1 GCA_027489695.1 Sphingomonadales bacterium | reverse complement strand
TAGACTTTGTTCATGGCGGCATAATCGGCCATGTCGGTGAGGAAGACGGTGCATTCGTCGACCTGCGCCATGGTGGCGTTGGCGGCGGCGAGCGCGGTGCGGATGTTTTCGAGCGTCTGCTGCGTCTGGGCGGCGGTGTCGCCGGCGATGATGTCCTGGGTGCCGGGCTTGATGCCGGTCATGCCGGCGACGAAGACGCGATTGCCGTTGCGGATGGCGACGGAATAGGCGGGTACCAGCGGCGAAATGCCGGCTGGGTTGATGGCGCTGCGCTCGGCGGCTGCGGCGCGGGCCGGCAGGGTGATGGGTTCGAACCAGACGGGGCGGATGAAGCGACTGTTCGGCGAGGCGGCCCTGACTTCGGCTTCAAAGCGCTTCTGGTCATCGGTGATGGCGGCGGGCGGATTCGGATTGCCATAGGCGTCGGCATGGGTGGGAATGACGACGGTCGGGTAATCGAGCGCCCGCATCAGGCGCGGCGTGAAGTTGAAGATTTCGAGGCGCTGGCTGTTGGAGCCGACCAGCGCGATATCGGGGCGGAGGCCGGCCATTTCGCGTTCGATGAAGTTCATCGAGCCCATGATCAGCACTTCATGGCCGCCCAGGCGCAGCAGATAGGCGACGCTGCCGCCTTCGACGAAATCCTTGCGGCGGAGCGGCGCCTTGAGGCCGGCCGGCGCGTTGCCGGTGATGCCGCGGCCGTTGTTGAAATAATGCTTGTCGTCGAGCGCGCTGTGGATGCTGGGAATGACCTTCAGCGAGAAATCCTCGAAATCATAATCCTCGCCGCCAATGACGGTGATCAGCTGCGCCTCGGGCACGGCATAGGCGCGGGCAAGGTTGGCGGTGCTCTCCTTGCCGATGATCGTGGCGCCGGTCCTGTTGGCGATGGTGCCGGCGTCGAGCGCATGGTCGGAATGGCCGTGGGTGACGAGGATATAATCGGCGCGGGGGACGTGCTTTTCGATCAGCGCCAGGTCGGGACTGTAGGTGTCGTCGGGCGTCGGCACCCTGGCGCCGGGGGCCCAGCGCGCGAATTGGGTGACGAAGGGATCGACGAGAATGGTCTTCTTGCCGTCGGTGATCTCCCAGCCGGCATTGCCGAGATAGGTCAGCCGGATCTCGCCGGGCTTGAGCGGTGGCGGCGGCGCGGCGGCGCTGAGCATGAGAGCAAGCGCAGCGAGCGCGATCGGAAACCGCATGATGTCACCCCCAGAGTTGCGTTGAGGCTATCGCGTGGCACCGGGAGCGTCAAACAAGCGGCGATCGGTAGGGACGCGGGCCCGGCAGGCGCTACCCCTTCGACAGCCCCAGCGCCGCGTCCGACTGTCGCCTGAGTTCGGCCTCCAATACCGCTCGTTGCTTGGCATGGCGCGGGTCGGCCCAGAGGTTGGTCATTTCATGGGGGTCGGCGGCAAGGTCGTAGAGTTCGCCGCGCGTCGGGTCCTGCACCCAGTGAATCAGCTTCCAGCGTTTTGTGCGCACGGCGCGATAGGTGGACTGGTCGACCCAGTCGAACACCTCGTCGCCATTATATTCGATATAGGCGGTCTGGCGCTCGGGGCCCTTCCGGCCCAGCAGCGCCGGCGCGAAGGACAGGCCCTGCACCTCGCGGTCGATGGCAACGCCGGCAAGATCGAGCACCGTCGGCGCCAGGTCGACGCTCGACACCAGCGCATCGATCTTCACCCCCGCCTGCACCCGGCCCGGCCAGCGCACCAGCAGCGGCGCCCTGACCGCCTCCTCATAGGGCAGCCGGCGTTCCTGGCTGAGGCCGTGTTCGCCATAGAAATAGCCATTGTCGCCCGAGAAAATGATGATGGTATTGTCGAGCTGCCCGGTGCTTTCGAGCTGCTTCAGCAAGCGCCCCAGCCCGTCGTCGATCGACAGCAGCATTTCGGAACGCCCGCGGATGGTGGCCTCCGATGTGCTGGCATCGATCTCGGCGCCATATTTGGCGCGGGTTTCGGGGCCGTATTTCTGCCGCAGCAGGCCGGCGATATGGCTGTCGCCCGGCGGCACGACGTCGGGCGGCACATAGTTGGCGCGGCGCGGGAAGATCTTGTCTGCATAACGACCGGCGTGGCGCGGCGCCGGGATGAATTTGCCGGGCACCGTCAAGTCGATCGAGCCATCGTTGCGCTGAATGGCATCGGGATGGATGGCCTTGTGCGCCAGCATCAGGAAGAACGGCTGGTCCCTGGGGGTCGTCTGCAGGAAAGTGATGGCGCGCTCGCTGAGCAGATCGGTGACATGGCCCGGGACCTTGGTCAGCTTGCCATTCTCGTAAAGCTGCGGATCGATGATCTTGCCCTGCCCCGGAAAGCTGACCCAATAATCGAAGCCGGGGCGCGGCGTTGCGTCATTGCCCATGTGCCATTTGCCGATATAGCCGGTGTGGTAGCCGGCGGCGTGCAGCGCCTGGGGGAATGTCCGCAGCCGGTGGCTCAATTCGCTGCGCGCCTCGTTGCCGGTGACACCGTGGCGCGAAGGGTATTGGCCGGTGAGCAGCGTCGCGCGATTGGGCGAACACAGCGGGATGGCGTGGACGGCTTCGGTGAACATCGCGCCTTCGCGGGCCAGGCGATCGATATGGGGCGTTTCCAGCCACGGATGCCCGGCGGCGCCGAACTCGTCCCAGCGCAGATCATCGACCAGCACGAAGATGATGTTGGGGCGCGCGGCGGCCACCGGCGCCGGAGCAGCGGCGGCCAGCGCCGGAAAGGCGGCGGCGAGGGCCGTGCCAAGCAGCAGCGCGCGGCGGCTGGGGCGAACGGACATGGCTGAAAACTCCCCCTGAGGACCCCCGTGAGGAACCTTGTGTGCCGCAAGCGCGGGCGCTGCGAAAGGGGGCCGCACCGGCAAGCTGTGGCGCCGCTGCGGTGGAGCGGACTTCCCCCCTGCCCCGTCCGCGCCTAAGACGCTCTCCAGTGTTCAGCGATCTCCCCACCCAAGGCCGCCTGAGCGGCGGGCGGCATCTGCTGCCGGTGCGCGTCTATTTCGAGGACACCGATCTCAGCGGCATCGTCTATCATGCCAATTATCTTCGCTTCATGGAGCGCGGGCGCACCGAGATGCTGCGGGCGGCGGGAATAAGTCATGCCGACTCGCTGGCCAGCGGCGCAGGCTATTACGCCGTTCACCGCATGGACCTCATCTGGCATCGGCCGGCGAAGCTGGATGATGCGCTGGTGGTGGAATCGACGGTGTTGCAGGTCAGGGCGGCCGCGACGATCATGCGGCAACGGGTGCTGCGCGGGCACGAGTGCCTGTGCGCGGCCGATGTCACCGCGGCGTTCCTCGGCATGGACGGCCGGCCGCGCCGCCAGAGCAAGGACTGGCACGAACTGTTCACCTCCCTCATGCAACAGGCCGCGACGAACTGATGGACCCGATTGCCAAAGCCGCCGCCGACCTCTCCCCCTGGGCGCTGTTCCTGGAGGCCGATATCGTCGTCAAGGTCGTCATGGCCGGCCTGCTGCTCGCCAGCATCTGGTCCTGGGCGATCATCATCGAACGCTCGCGCCGGCTCGGCAAATTGAACGCCCAGGCCAGGCAGTTCGAGGAATGGTTCTGGAAAGCCGAAAGCCTCGACGCGCTCTACGATCCCGCCGCCAAGGCCGATCACCCGTCGGCGAAGCTGTTCGTCGCCGGCATGAACGAATGGCGGCGCAGCCTCGCCCGGGGTCGCTTCGACCGCGATGGCCTGCGCGCCCGGCTCGAATCGGCGACGCAGGTCAGCATCGCCCGCCAGATCGACGAGCTGGGCGACCGGCTGAACGTGCTCGCCACCATCGGCTCGGTATCGCCCTTTGTCGGGCTGTTCGGCACGGTCTGGGGCATCATGCGCAGCTTCACCTCGATCGCCGCCAGCCAGAACACCACCCTCGCCGTGGTGGCACCGGGCATCGCCGAAGCCCTGTTCGCCACCGCCATCGGCCTGTTCGCCGCCATCCCCGCCGTCATCGGCTATAACCGGCTGCTGCACGTCATCGGCCGGCTCGAGGCGCGGCTGTCCGCCTTTGCCGAGGAATTCCGCGGGCTGCTCAGCCGCCAGCTCGACGGGATGGACACCAAATGACCCTGCCGCCGCGCCGGAGCGCCTGAGCCATGGCCTTCACCCCCGCCCGTCGCGGCCGCAAGGCCATGCCGATGTCCGAAATCAACGTGACGCCGCTCGTCGATGTCATGCTGGTGCTGCTGATCATCTTCATGGTGACGGCGCCGCTGCTGGTGGCGGGCGTGCCGATCGACCTGCCGGACAGCAAGGCAAAGGCGCTGGAAACCGACAATACGCCCATCCAGATCAGCGTGGATGCCGGCGGCCGCGTGTTCATCGACAAGCTCGCGGTGCCCGAGGCGCAGCTGGCGGCGAAGCTCGCCGCGCTGCGCGAGGCGCGCAGCGATGCCCCGCGCGTCTATGTCCGCGCCGATCGCGGGCTCGATTACGGCCGGGTGATGGAAATTGTCGGCGAGGTTTCCGCCGCCGGCTTCCGCAAGGTGGCGCTGGTCAGCGAAGGCAAGCGGGACGCACGGTGACGTCGCCATGACCGAGCGCCAGTCCCTGCTCGCCGCCGGCGTCGCGCATCTGGCGCTGCTGGCCGCACTCAGCATCGGCTGGGCCTGGCAGCAGCGGCCGCTGCCCCCTGCCGACGACATGGTGCCGGTCGATATCGTCGATATCGCCGATGTGCCGCGCACCCCCGAACCGCCGCGCCCCTCGGCCGAGGCGGCGCCGCAGGACAATGCCGCGCCGCCGCCGGCACCGGACGCAGCGCCGGAACCGGAACCACAGCCACCGGCGCCGACCGACGCCGTGCCGCCGCCCGAAACCCGCCCGGAGCCGCCCAAGCCCGCCGCCAGCCCCAAGGCGCCGCGCCCCGAAGCCCGGCCGCTCGATACCAGCACGCTCGCCAATCTGATCGACAAGGCG
>JAIXZK010000165.1 GCA_027489695.1 Sphingomonadales bacterium | reverse complement strand
GTGCGCTGAGGTATCGAAAGAAAAGGGCCTCCGGCGGCTGGGGCCTCAGGCCCCAGACCCCATTTCGATATGTCTCATTAGATCAAGCAGTTCAGGAATAGCGGCGAACAACAAAATGGGGTCTGGGGCCCAAGGCCCCAGCCGCCGGAGGCCCCCCTTCTCGTCTTCAAGCCGCGTCGCGATACCCCAAGATCGGCTTCCTCGCCGCGCCGGTCTCGTCGAGCCGGCGGCGCGGGGCGAGGTGCGGGCCGGCGCGGAAGGCGTCGGGATCGGCGACCATCCGTTCGGCGAGCGATCGCATCGCGCCGATCAGCTGGTCGAGCGAGCGCTTGCTCTCGGTTTCGGTCGGCTCGACCAGCATGGCGCCATGGACGACGAGCGGGAAATACATCGTCATCGGGTGGAAGCCCTCGTCGATCATGGCTTTTGCGAGGTCGAGCGTGGTGAGGCCGGTGCCTTCCAGGAAATCGTCCGAGAACAGCGCTTCGTGCATGCACGGCCCGGTTTCGGCGAAGGGCGCCGAGTAAACGTCCTTCAGCGACGCCAGGATGTAATTGGCGTTCAGCACCGCGTCTTCGGCGACCTGGCGCAGGCCATCGGCGCCATGGCTCATGATATAGCTCAGCGCACGGACGAACATGCCCATCTGGCCGTGGAAGGCGACCATGCGGCCGAACGACTGATCGTGATCGCGGCTGCCCTGCGCCTGCATTTCCTCGACCAGTTCGAAGCCGGTCGCCGTCTTGCGCACGAAGGGCAGCGGCGCGAACGGCGCCAGCGCGGCGGAGAACACCACCGGGCCACTGCCCGGGCCGCCGCCGCCGTGCGGGGTGGAGAAGGTCTTGTGCAGGTTGATGTGCATGGCATCGACGCCAAGGTCGCCGGGGCGGACGCGGCCGACGATGGCGTTGAAATTGGCGCCGTCGCAATAGACGAAGCCGCCGGCGGCATGGACGGCGTCGCAGATGTCCTTCAAGTCGGGTTCGAACAGCCCGCAGGTATTGGGATTGGTGATCATCACCGCGGCGACATCCGGCCCCAATCGCGCCTTCAGCGCCGCGAAATCGACGCGGCCGCGCGGATCGGCGGGGATGTTCTCGACGGTAAAGCCGCAGAAGGCGGCGGTCGCCGGGTTGGTGCCATGGGCGGATTCGGGCACCAGCACGACGCGGCGCATGTCACCTTTTGCTTCGAGCGCGGCGCGGATGGCGAGCATGCCGCAGAGTTCGCCATGGGCGCCGGCCTTGGGGCTCATGGCGACGGCGGGCATGTTGGTCAGCGTCATCAGCCAATGCGCCAGCCGGTCGATCAGTTCGAGCGCGCCCTGGACGGTGGCTTGCGGTTGCAGCGGGTGGATGTCGCTGAAGCCGGGCAGCCGCGCCATCTTCTCGTTGAGGCGCGGATTGTGCTTCATCGTGCACGAACCCAGCGGGAAGATGCCGAGGTCGATGCCGTAATTCTGGCGGCTGAGCCGGGTGTAATGGCGCACCGTCTCGGGTTCGCTGAGGCCGGGCAGGCCGATCGGTTCGACCCGGGCGAGGTCGCCGAGGCGATCTGGAACCACGGGAACCGGCGGCAGGTCCACACCGCTGCGCTCCAGCCCGCCGATTTCGAACAGCAGGCCTTCCTCCAGCATCAGGCCGCGGTTGCCGGTGAAGGTTTCCGCCACGGCTCCGGCCGCGGAGGCGGCAAATCCCTTCGACTCGCCTTCGATGCGCGTCACGCGACCGACATTGTTCATGCTCATGAATGGACTCCCCAGGGGGTTGCAATCTCGACTGCAACTTTGTCCCGATTTGACTTGTACGATCGGTAAAGGACCAACGCTGCGGCAGCTGCGGCCAGCAAGTACCACCCGGAGTGAATCCCCGCGAGCGTCGCGAATATTATCAATGGAATGAAACTGCCAAAATCGACGCGCTCGCTCGTTCGCTGAAGCGAAGTCGAACAACTTTTACAGACAAGCCGGTCAAAATCGGCCAACGTCATGATCCTCCAACGGCTGAGCGCTGCGTTGCACACGGGACACTGCAGCCTGTCCGCCTCGCTCATGCCAGCACCTCGTCCAGGGCGTCCTCGAACGCGTCGAAATCTTCATCACTGGCGGTCTCGGTCACCGCGACCACCATGGCGTCCTGCAGCGCGGTGACGCCGGGGAACAGCCGCCCCATCGAAACGCCGCCGAGCACGCCGCGGTCGGCCAGCTTGCGGATCACCAGCCGCGCTTCGGTCGGCAGCTTCAGGGTGAATTCGTTGAAGAAGCGCGTCGTCAGCAGCTCGACGCCGGGGATACGCGCCAGACGATCGGCGAGCTGGCAGGCGCGGGCGTGGTTCAATGCCGCCAGCTGGCGCAAGCCGGTTTCGCCGAGCAAAGTCATGTGGATGCTGAACGCCAGCGCGCACAGGCCGCTGTTCGTGCAGATGTTGCTGGTCGCCTTTTCGCGGCGGATGTGCTGTTCGCGCGTCGACAGCGTCAGCACGAAGCCGCGCTTGCCATCGGCGTCGACGGTTTCGCCGCACAGCCGCCCCGGCATCTGGCGGACGTGCTTTTCGGCGCAGGCGAACAGGCCAAGATAAGGCCCGCCGAAGTTGAGGCCGTTGCCGATCGACTGGCCTTCGCCGACGACGATATCGGCGCCCATCGCGCCCGGCGACTTGATGGCGCCGAGCGACACCGCCTCGGTGACGACGACGATGAGCAGCGCGCCGGCCTTGTGGCAGGCATCGGCGAGCGGCGCGAGATCGGCGACATGGCCGAAGACATTGGGGTTCTGCACGACGACGCAGGAAGTGCCGGCATCGACGGCGGCGGCGAGCGCGGCGAGATCGTCGCCGGGGGCGCCGGGGGTGAGTTCGGGCGTCGCCGCCACCACTTCATCGTCGGTGAAGCGGGTCAGTGTCTTCAGCACGGCGGTGTAATGCGGGTGCACGCCGGCCGAGACGATCGCCTTCGCCCGGCGGGTGACGCGGCGCGCCATGAACACCGCCTCGGTCATCGCCGTCGAGCCATCGTACATCGAGGCATTGGCGACCGCCATGCCGGTCAGCCGCGCCACCTGGCTCTGGAATTCGAACAGGACCTGCAGCGTGCCCTGCGCGATTTCCGGCTGATAGGGGGTGTAAGCGGTGAGGAACTCGCCGCGCTGGATCAGGTGATCGACGCTGGCCGGGACGTGGTGCTTGTAGGCGCCGGCACCGACGAAGAACGGCACCGAGCCGGCGGTGACGTTCCGGGCCGCCAGCGCCGCCAGTTCGCGTTCGACCAGCATTTCGGATTTGTGCATCGCGAGGCCGGCGATCGGGGCGGACAGGCGGGCGCTTTCCGGCACATCGACGAACAGCGCGTCGATATCAGGCGCGCCGATGGTGGCGAGCATGGCGCCGCGGTCGTCGGGGGTAAGGGGCAAATAACGCATCAGCGGCTCCGGTCGGAATTGTCTGGGTTCAAAGGTGCAGCCTTCGTCGGCGGCCCGACGATGCGCACCTTCAACGGCGTTGTATTGCTCGCACGGTCGGTACACACGGTGATCAAGGATGAATCCGGCGACGGCCAGCAATCGTCGTTGACGCGCAACGTCAGTTCAACTCGGCGCCCGGCAGCAGCCCGCAATTGCTTCTCGATTCGCTCGCCATTCGTACCAAGTGAAATCCTTGCAGCAGCGCCGTCAGCGCCCGGCGCTGGGCCGATCGAGCAGCTGAGCGGCTGGCACTCGGACAACCACCCCACGACGATCGCTTCCTGGCCAATCAGTTCCTTGTGGCGCGAGACCAGCTCGCCAACCGAAAGTATCGAACCGGCCGCAAAAAGGACAACAATGGATATCAAGCCGGCCTCCGCGCCGAAAAGCGCAGGCGGACATAGTCGGCGATCCAATTGCCAGCGGGATCGCGCAGCAGCGGCGCCAGGAAGGCCTCGACTTCGGCGGCGAAAGCCTCCTGTTCGGCCGGCGGCACGCCGATCGTGTCGAGGAAGCCCGAGCGGAAGGTCTTGAGCCAGCCGGTGATGCCGGTGGCGAGCGGCGTCTGGCGCGGGATCAGCTGCGCGTCGATATCGGTGAAACCGGCAGCGGCGAGCACGGCGGTGTAAGCCTCCGCCGTCTGATAAACTTGGCTTTCGGCCGGCACGGTGTAGCCATGCGCCATCGCCACGGCGCGGATGCCCGCCCGCAGCGCCGCGATATTGCCGAAGCCGCCGCATTCGCCGACAAAACGCCCGCCCGGCTTGAGCGCGGCGAACACGCCGGCCGCCACCGCCGCCTGGTCGGGCATCCAGTGCAGCGCGGCGTTGGTGAACACCGCATCGAACTCCGCCGTGAAATCAAGGCGCTGGCCATCGATCTTGCGGACATCGAGGCCGCGCGCCGTCGCCGCCGCCAGCATGTCGTCCTCGATATCGGTGCCGAGCACCGAGGCGCCGGCGGCCACCAGCTTCTCGGTCAACACGCCATCGCCGCAGCCGAGATCGAGGATGCGCTCGCCCGGCCGCGGCGCCAGCAGCGCCAGCACCGGCGCGCCGAGCGCCGGCACGAACGCCGCGTGCTGGGCATAATCGGCGGCGACCCAGGGCTGGTTGGCGGCATTGCCCATCGTCAGCGCGCCGCCGTGACGTCGATCTCGACCAGCCAGCGCGGATCGAACAGGCTGGCGATCACCGTCGTCGCCGCCACCCGCCGGCCGCCCAGCACGTCGGCGCGGATCGCCCGGAACGCCGCGCCATGGCTCGCATCGGCGATGAACGCCGAAATCTTGACGATATCTCCCAAATCCATGCCACCGGCGCGCAACTGCGCCGCGACATTGGCCCAGGCCTGGCGGCACTGCGCCTCGAAGCCCTCAGGCGTCGTGCCGTCGAGGCACAACGGCACCTGGCCGCTGACGAACAGCCAGCGCGTCGGCGCTTCGACCAGCAAGGCCTGGGCATAGCCGGCGGCGCCGGACGCCGGGGCGTCGGCTGCAGCGATTTCGGTCGCGAGCATCAGAGCGTCGCCACGAACGCCTGATAGGCGGCCGAATCCATCAGCCCCTCAAGCTCGCCCGGATCGCTGAGCGTCAGCTTGAAGAACCAGCCTTCGCTTTCGGGTGCGGTGTTGACCAGCGCCGGGTCCTCGGCGAGCGCCGGATTGGCCTCGGTCACCGTGCCGGACACCGGCGCATAGACATCGGATGCCGCCTTGACCGATTCGACCACCGCGGCTTCCTTGCCCTTGGCAACGACACGGCCGGGTTCGGGCGTTTCGACGAACACCACATCGCCCAATTGCCCCTGGGCATAATCGGTGATGCCGACCGTGGCGGTATCGCCATCGACATCGATCCATTCATGGTCGCTGGTGAAATAGCGGGTCATGGCTGCACTCCCTGGCGGATGGAATCTTCGGCGCGGATGTAATTCTTGGGCCGGAACGGCATCGGCACCACCGTGGCGGCGAGCCGGCGGCCGCGCACCTCGATCTCGAGCGCGCTGCCATCACCGGCGTGCGGCGTTGCCACATAGGCCATGGCGATCGGCGCGCCGACACTGGGCGCGAAACCGCCGGAGGTGACGATGCCGACCTGGGCGTCGCCGGCGAACACCGCGGCGCCTTCGCGCGCCGGCAGCTTGCCATCGATGGCCAGGCCGATGCGGCGGCGCGCGCTGCCGTTCAGCAGCTGGTCGAGAATGCGTTCGGCGCCGGGGAAGCCGCCTTCGAGCTTGCGGCGCTTCGAAATGGCGAAGGCGAGGCCGGCCTCGATCGGATTGGTGCCGGGGTCGAGGTCATGGCCATAGAGCGGCAACCCCGCCTCCAGCCGCAGCGAATCGCGGGCACCCAGCCCGATCGGCCGCACTTCGGGCTGGGCGAGCAGTGCTTCGGCCAGCGCAGCGGCGTCGGTGACGGGGACCGAAATCTCGAAACCATCCTCGCCGGTATAGCCCGAACGGCTGATCCACAGATCCTGGCCCTGCCAGTCGAAGCCGGCGGCGCGCATGAAGCGCAGCGCCGCGACGCCGGGCACCAGCCGATCGAGCGCCGCCACCGCTTCCGGCCCCTGCAGCGCCAGCAGCGCCCAGTCGGCGCGCTCATCCACCGCCAGCCCCGCCGCGCGCATGTGGGTGATGTCGGCGGCCTTCACCGCGCCGTTGACGACGAGATAGAGATCATCAGCGCGGCGCGTCACCATCAGGTCGTCGAGAATGCCGCCGACAGCATCGAGCAGCAGCGAGTAGCGCAGCACGCCGGGGTTGAGGCCAAGGATGTCGCCGGGCAGCAGGCGCTCGAGCGCGGCATCGGCGGACGCTGGCAGCAGCAGCTGCCCCATATGGCTGACGTCGAACAGCCCGGCATGGGCGCGGGTCCAAAGATGTTCGGCGATGATGCCTTCGAACTGGATCGGCATGGCATAGCCGGCAAAGGGCACCATGCGCGCGCCCAGCCGGCGGTGCAGCGCATCGAGCGGCAGCGGCAGTTGCATTTCGGGCATGTCGGCCACGCGCGGCTCTCCGGCAACAGAAGGGAAACCCTGCCCCCACCTGTCACCGGACCTGAGAGCTTTCGCGGGCGAACCCGCTTACCCCTTCGGTGGGACGCGCCCCAAAGGGCGCGACCGCTTTCCAGAATGTCGCGAATACGCCAGCGCGGTCCTTCTGCCTGAGAGATTCCGGGGGCGGCTTGCTCCTTCGGCGGCCCACCGGTTGCCCGGCGGGCACTCTCCCGCGCTGGCGCCGGACCGGAGCCCGACGACGCTTTTGAAGTGAGCGAAGCCGCGCTGCCTGTCAACGCTCGATTGGCGACGCCGGCCAGCGATGGCGGGCCGCGCCGATCGGTCGCGGCCCGACCAACGGCTGCGTCGTTAACCAAATTGCCAATACATCTGTCGGCAACTTTTACACTTGGTTACCGCTGCCAGCGGCCGGCTGATGCAATTTCAGGGACTTGCCTGGCTCAGCCGGTCTGGCATGGACTTTGCTTCATGAATACCAAGTAAAGAAAGTCTTCCGCACCCGGCTGTCCGCCGGGGCCACCAATCCGAAAGTCGCACCACCATGAAGTTCCTGTTGCCGACCCTCGCCGCCCTG
>JAIXZK010000293.1 GCA_027489695.1 Sphingomonadales bacterium | reverse complement strand
CCCCACGGCGGAATGGCTCGACCTGCTGGAAAGCGTCCAGGTGCCGTGCGCGCCGGTGATCCGCCTCGATGAACTGGAAAGCGATCCGCACCTCGCCGCCGTCGATTTCTTCACCCGCATCGAAACCCCGGCCGGGCCGCTGCGCTACCCCGGCGTGCCAGTGCTGTTCGACGGCGAGCGCCCGCCCGTCGCCGCGCCGCCCCACCTCGGCGAGCACAGCCTTCAGATCCTGAGCCAAGCCGGTTTCGACGAGGCCGATATCGCCGCCCTGCTCGCCAGCCGCGCCGCCCGCGCCGCCTGACCATCCTCGAAGGAGTGTTCCCCGCCATGGCTTTCCGGCATTTCGCGCTCGCCCTGCTGCTCGGCACCGCCGCCCCGGCGCTCGCCGCCCCGGCGCCGGTCGCCGATCTGGTGCAACAGGTTGCAATTCCGTACGACGAATTCACCCTGAAGAACGGCTTGCGCGTCATCGTCCATACCGATCGCAAGGCGCCGATCGTCGCGGTCAGCGTCTGGTACCATATCGGTTCCAAGGACGAGCCAGCCGGCAAGACCGGCTTCGCGCATCTGTTCGAACATCTGATGTTCTATGGCAGCGAGAACAACCCCAAGGGTTTCCTCGATCGCCTGCAGGAAATCGGCGCCACCAACGCCAACGGCACCACCTGGTTCGATCGCACCAATTATTTCCAGAATGTCCCGACTTCCGCGCTCGATCTCGCGCTGTTCCTTGAATCGGACCGGATGGGCTATCTGCTCGGCGCCGTCACGCAAGAAAAGCTCGATGCCCAGCGCGGCGTCGTCCAGAACGAGAAGCGCCAGGGGGACAATGCCCCGCTCGGCCTGACCGAATATGCCAAGCTGGCGGCGCTGTTCCCGCCCGGCCACCCGTATCGCCATTCGACCATCGGCAGCATGGCCGATCTCGACGCCGCGTCGATGGCCGATGTCCGCGGCTGGTTCCGCAGCAACTATGCCCCCGGCAACGCCGTGCTGGTGCTGGCCGGCGATATCGATACCGCGACGGCGCGGGTTCTGGTTGAAAAATACTTCGGCGCCATCCCGGCCGGCCCCGCCGTCAAGCGGCTCGAGGTGCCGGTGCCGCGCTGGACGGCGACGCGGCGCGAGACGCTGTACGACCAGATCCCGACGCCGCAGTTGAGCTACAATTGGGCGGCGCCCGGCCGGCTCGATGCCGCCGCCACCGACATCGATGTGGCGCTGACCATCCTCGCCGGCGGCGCCAGCTCGCGGCTGTACAATGATCTCGTCCGCGACCGGAAGCTGGCGGTCTCGGTCTCGGGCGGCAACCAGGTGTTCGAAAAGGTCTCGATGCCGTCGATCGACATCACCCTGGCCGAAGGCGCCGATGTGAAGGCGGTCGAAGCACGCATCGACGCGATCCTTGCCGAATTCGTCGCCAAGGGCCCGACGGCGGACGAAGTCGGCCGCGTCGCCACCCGCGCCGTCGCCGGCACCATCCGCGGCCTCGAAGCCGTCGGCGGCTTTGGCGGCAAGGCGGTGACGCTGGCCGAAGGCGCCGTCTACGCCGGGGACCCCAATTTCTACCGCACCGAGCTGCAGCGCTATGCCGCCGCGACGCCCGCCGCCGTCCAGGCCGCGGCAAAGGCGTGGCTGGCGCAGGGCGAGTATCGGCAGATCGTGCTGCCCGGCAAGCGACCGCTCGCCGAGGAGAATACGCCCGCGCCCGTCGCCGCCGCCCCCGCCGTAGCGCTGCCGACCGTGCCGCGCATGGCGGAACCCAAGGTCGGCGCCCCGGCCGCCCTCGCCTTCCCGGCGGTCGAGCGTGCCACCCTGTCGAACGGCATCAAGGTCGAACTGGCGCCGCGCCGCGAGCTGCCGCTGGTGCGGATCATGGTCAGCTTCGATGCCGGCTTCGGCGCCGATGATCGCGCCAAGCTCGGCCTGCAGGGCCTGACGCTCGGCCTGCTCGACGAGGGCGCCGCCACCGCCGTCGGCGTCGTCCGCAACGGGCCGCAGATCGCCGAGGAGCGCGAGCGGCTGGGCGCCATCATCGGCGGCGGCGCCAGCTTCGACGTCACCCGCCTCAGCCTCGATGCGCTGAAACCCAATCTGCCCGCCAGCCTCGACCTGTTCGCCGACATCGTCCAGCGCCCGACCTTCGCGCCCGCCGATATCGAGCGGGTGCGCGGCCAGATCGTCAACGGCATCGCCCAGGAACAGGCCGATCCCGGCACGCTGTCCCGCCGCATGCTCAGCCCGGTCCTCTACGGCCCCGGCCACCCCTATGGCGTGCCGACCACCGGCAGCGGCACCATTGCCGGCGTCACCGCCGCCAGCCGCGCCGATATCGTCACCTGGCAAAAGGCCTGGCTGCGCCCCGACAATGCCCGCATCTTCGTCGTCGGCGACATCGGCATGGCCGAATTGAAGGCCGAACTCGAGCGCAGCTTCGGCGGCTGGCGCGCCGATCCGGCGGTGGCCAGGGGCGCCAAGAGCTTCCCGCCGGTGCCGGCACCGACGCCGCGCATCATCCTCGTCGATCGCCCCGGCAGCCCGCAATCGATGATCCGCGGCGGGCTGGTGCTCGCCGCCAGCGGCCGCGACGACCCGCTGGCGCTGCGCCAGGCCAATCAGGTGCTGGGCGGCGACACCTCGGCGCGGCTGAGCATGAACCTGCGCGAGGCCAAGCACTGGTCCTATGGCGCCTATTCCGGCCTTGGCGACCAGGTCGACCGCTTGTCCTGGCTGGCGGTGGCGCCGGTGCAGGCCGACAAGACCGGCGCTTCGCTGAAGGAACTGGTCGCCGAAATCGGCGGCCTTGCCAAGGCGAAGCCGATCACCGTGGCGGAGCGCGACAAGGCGATCGGCAACACCATCCTGACCCTGCCCGGCGATTTCGAAAGCTCGGGCGCGCTGCTCGGCGCCATCGAACGCAATGCGCTGCTCGGCCGCGGCGATGATTATTACACCCGCCTGGTGCCCCGCCTGCGGGCGCTGACGCCGGCCGATCTCGGCGCTGCTGCCGCCGGCTTCGATCCGGCGCGGCTGACCTGGATCGTCGTCGGCGATCGCAAGGCCGTGGAGCCGCAATTGCAGGGCCTCGGCCTGCCGATCGAGGTGCGCACGCCGGAATAGCATGGCCGCGCTTCCGGCCTGGCATGTGCGCCGACCGGAACCGCGCCAAGCGACCACACGTTCAGCCGCCACGCCGGGCCGATCAGGTCCGATCCGGAAAGGCTCGAACCCATGTCGCTTGGTACCATTCTCCTCATTCTCATCGTGCTGCTGCTCGTCGGCGCCCTGCCCAATTGGGGCTATTCGTCAGGCTGGGGCTATGGCCCGTCGGGCATGCTGGGCGTCGTGCTGCTGGTGCTGGTCGTGCTGTTGCTGCTCGGTCGCCTGTAACCCTCCCGATGGCGGTCGGCGCCGGCAGCTACGCCGGCGCCGCCCGGCCGACGCCCAAAGCCAGCGCGCGGTAGAAGATCGCCAACGCCACGGCGCTGAAGATCGCCGCCAGCAGGAACGGCGCGCCGGGCAGGTGCACAGGCGCGGCGCTGCCCGAGAACATTGCGAAGCTGCCGGTCATCAGCGGCGGGCCGACGATCGAGCTCAGGCTCTGGCTGCTCGACAGCGCACCTTGCAGCTCGCCCTGCTCGT
>JAIXZK010000412.1 GCA_027489695.1 Sphingomonadales bacterium | reverse complement strand
CGCCAGCACCTGCTCGCAGAACTTGCCGCCCTCCTCCAGGATCGCCTTCACCACATCGGGGGTGGCGCCCGAAAAGCCCGGCAGGTTCGAATAGCGATCAAGGCCGACGACCGTATCGAGGACGAACAGCGTGTCCTTCACCGGGGCGCGATAGCTGGGCATGGCCGTTTCCTATTCGTTGGCGGCGCGGGGGGTCAGGTTGGCCTCCACCAGCGCGCAAAAGGCTTGCAGTTCGTCGATGGTCGCATCGATGTCGGCGCGCTGTTCGGAAAGCGCCTGGATGCGCGTCCGGCATTTGTCGAGCGTGACCCGGCGCTGCGTCGAACGCCCGTCGCCGAGATCGTAGAGATCGATCATCTCGCGGATTTCGGCGAGGCTGAAGCCGACATTCTTGGCGCGCAAAATCCACGCCAGGCGCGCGCGATCGCGGCGCGAATAGACGCGGTTCTGGCCCTGGCGCTCGGGCGCGATCAGCCCCTGGTCTTCATAGAAGCGGATGGCGCGCGGCGTGATGTTGAAGGCCAGCGCCAGTTCGGTGATGGTGAAACTGTCACTGCCGGCGGGCGCCGTGGTGCCGCCCAAAATCGCAAAGGCCTGAAACGCTTCGGACATGGTGGCGATGTAGTTGACGTTAACGTAAGGGTCAAGTGGAGTGGATCACAGGAAGGCGAACAGCAGCACCAGCGCCACCAGGACAATTCCCGCAACCAGCCGCCACCAGCGTCGTGGCGGCGCCGGCAAATCAGCAGCGGCATCGACGGCTTCCGCCACGCCGCCGATCGCCTCCACCGCGCCGCATACCGCTTCGATGATCTCTCCCGGCACCGCGCCTGACTCCTTCGGACAGTAGCGCAACGAAAATGGTGCCGGCCCGGCAGCGGTGCAAGGCCGAGACCCTCACTCCACAACCTTGTCGCTGTCGAGCGATTCGAGGAACGCCACCAGGTCGCGGCGTTCGGCGGCGGTCAGCACCACCCGCCGCGGCGCCGTCGGCCGCGCCACCGCGCCATCGGCATAATGATCGACAACGGCGGCCAGCGTCGGCAGCGAGCCATCATGCATGTACGGCGCCGACCGGCCGATCTCGCGCAAGCTTGGCGTGCGGAAGGCGTGCGCATCGCGGCGGCGGCCGGTGATGGCGCCCCGCCCCGTATCGCCATCGGGCAGGCCGACATCGTGGAACTTGCCGTCGCTCATCGCCCAGCCAGTGTGGCAGCGCGCGCAGCCGGCGCGGCCAGCGAACAGCGTGAAACCGCGAACGGCCGCCGGCGACATCGATCCGGCGCTGCCCGCCGCCCAGCGATCGAACGGCGCCGGCCCCGAAACCATGGTGCGTTCATAGGCGGCGATGGCGCGCGCCATGGCGGCGGGCGTCACCGCCGGCGCCTCGGGAAAGGCGGTAGCGAAACGCGCCCGCATCGCGGGATCGGCGGCGAGCCGCGCCGCGACGCGCGCCGGATCGGCGCCCATCTCGTCAGGGTTGGCGACCGGCATCAGCGCCTGGTCCTCCAGGCTCGCGGCGCGGCCATCGCCGAACAGCCGTGGCGCGAAACCGACATTCCACAGGCCGGGGGTATGGCGCTTCAATTTCGTGCCGCCGATGCCCATACCGGTGGCGCGGCCGTCGCCGAAGCCGAGTTCGGGCTGGTGGCATGACGCGCAGGACAGGCTGCCATCGCCCGACAGGCGGGTATCGTTGAACAGCGCGCGGCCCAGCGCCACCTGCGCCGGGCTGGCCGCCGGTACCGCCGCCGGGGGACGGGTGAAGGCCGAAGGCGCCACCGGGCGCGACGGCGGATCGGGATAGGCATAGCCGCAGCCCGACAGCAGCGCCGCCGCGAGCGGGGTCAGGCGGATCATCCAGCGGTAGAGAAAGGCTTTCACGGGGCGGCACCTTGGGAACGGGGTTGACCCCCGCCCTGTCGCCGATCGTGCCGGCGCCCGCCTTGACCCGGGTTAAGAAGCGACTCCGGCTGCGACCACCGTTATGCTCCGCCCATGACCGACGCTTTCGACGATCTCGCCGCCGGCCTGGCCGGGCTGGCGGCACCGCGGGCCATCGATCCCGGCGTGCTGGCGACGCTGCTAAGCCGGGTCCGCCGCCGCGACGTGGCACGCGGCGAGCATCTCTGCCGCCAGGGCGAGCCCGTCGACAGCCTGTTCTTCGTGCGCACCGGCCTGCTGCGCTATTATTACCTCGCCGATGGCGTCGAACACACCGGCCAGTTCTTCGATGCAGGCATGCTCATCGGCGATGTCTTCGCCATGACCGGCGGCGATGTCGCGCTGCAGAACATCGACGCGCTGGAGGCGAGCGAATTGCTGGTGGTGCCGATGGCGGCGCTGCATTCCGCCTATGCCGCCGATCACGCCATGGAGCGTTTCGGCCGCCGGCTGATCGAGATCGGCATGATCGGCTCGCAGCGGCGGACGGCGGCGCTGCTGCAACTGTCGCCGGAACAGCGCTACGAACGCTTCGTCGCGTCGCGGCCGGAGGTGGCGCGGCGGGTGCCGCTCTATCTGGTGGCGTCCTATCTGGGGATCACGCCTGAAGGGCTGAGCCGCATCCGGCGGCGGCGGGTGCAGGGGTGACGCGGGCCAAAGCGCCGGTGGCCCCCACCCCGTCACCCCGGGCTTGACCCGGGGCCCAGCTTCCTTCGACGCGCACGATCGCCGGTCACGGCTGACAGCATCCGGCGCGCATCACCACCGACCGCGCCAGCGAAGAAGCTGGGTCCCGGGTCAAGCCCGGGAT
>JAIXZK010000376.1 GCA_027489695.1 Sphingomonadales bacterium | reverse complement strand
GACCCGCTCCGAAAGCGGCGGCGGTGGCGGTGTCGGGCTTGGTTCGCCGAGCGGCGTCACCGTGATCGTCCGATCGGCGAGCGCCGCTTCGATCTGCCCCTGGACCTTGGCGATCGAATCGCCGGGGAACATCCGGCAATTGACATTGGCACGCGCCCGCTGCGCCAGCGCATTGTTGGCATGGCCGGCGTCGAGCAGCGTGGCGACACAGGTGGTGCGCAGCATCGAATGCCAGGCCGGATCGCGGCTGACGATGGCATTGGCGGCAAGGTCGGTGGGATCGGCGATCAGGCGCAGCATGGCGGCGCCGTTCTCGCCGCCGACCAGCCGCGCGGTTTCGGTGAAATAGCTGCGCGTCGTATCACTGAATTGCGCCGGAAATTCATAAGCACCGAGCCGGACGAGCGCCGCCGCCAGTTCATAGATGGCATTGTCCGGCCGCGGCCGGCTGCTGTGGCCACCCGGATTGCGCGCTTCCAGGGTGAAATCCTGATAGACTTTCTCGCCGGCCTGGAAGCCGAGCGAAATGCGCTTGCCGCTGGCATCACGGATGCCGACGCTGCCTTCGTTCAGCGCGAATTCGGCGTCGATCCAGTCCCTGTGGTTCTTGACCAGCCATTCGGCGCCGTTGAACGGCCCGCCTTCCTCGCCGCAGGTCAGGGCGAGCTTGAGCGTGCGCTTCAACGGCTTGCCGCCCTGTTTCAGGCGGATCATCGTGTCGGTGAAGATGGCGCTGTGCGTCTTGTCGTCGCTGGCGCCGCGGCCATAGAACCAGCCGTTTTCCTCCACCATCACAAAGGGATCGCGCTCCCAATCGGCGCGCTTCGCTTCGACGACATCGAGGTGGGACAGCAGCAGGATCGCCTTGGCGGCGGGGTCGCTGCCAGGCAGCACCGCCACCAGCCCGCCGTCCTGCGGGCGTTCGGCCGAGCCGGGGAACAGCCGGATATCGGCGGGGCGGTAGCCCGCCGCCCGCAGCCGCGCCGCCATCCTCTCCGCTGCCAGCGTGCAGCTGCCGGCCGAAACCGTCGTGTTGGTCTCGATCAGCTCCTTGTAGATCGCCTTGAACGCCGTCTGGTCCGGGCGTTCGGCGGCGGCAACAGGCGCCGCCAGCAAGGCCGCGGCAAGCAACAGCGCCCGCATCACTTCACCCCCGCATAGGCTTTGGTCAGGTCGAACAGATAGGCCCGGCCGGCCATCACGCCCTTCACCGAAATCCGCTCGTTGAGGCCATGGGCGTTGTTGTCAGGCTCCGCGAAGAAACCGGGCACGCCATAAGTCGGGATGCCGGCCTGGATCAGGAACCGGCCGTCGGTGGCGCCGGTCGACATCGTCGGCACCACCGGAATGCCGGGCCAATGCTTCGCCGCAACCTTCTTCGCCGTGCCGAAGACTTCCTCGCTCAGCAGCGGCGGCGGGTTGACCGGGTTGACCGGCGGAATGGCGGAAACCGTCACCGGCGCATCGCCGATCGCCGCGACCAGCGCCGCCTTGACCTCGTCGGGCTTGTCGGAGGGGAACATCCGGCAATTGACCGTCGCCTTGGCGCGCTGCGGCAGCGCGTTGATGGCATGGCCGCCTTCCAGCAGCGTCGCGACACAGGTCGTGCGCAGCATCGAACCGAAACGCGGATCGGCGGAGACAATGGCATTGGCCTCGGCGTCGCCGGGGTTGGCAACCAGCCGCGCCATCGCCGGGCCGACCGGCGCCGGCGTCATCGTCGCCACGCTGGCGAACATGTTCTTCGTCACATCGTTGAAGCGGACCGGGAATTGATAGGCCGCCATACGCGACAGGGCGGTGGCGAGTGCATAGATGGCATTGTCCGGCCGCGGCACGCTGCTGTGGCCGCCGGGGTTGGTCGCTTCGATGACGAAATTCTGGGTGACCTTCTCGCCGGCCTGGAAACCCAGCGCCAGCGGCGTGCCATCGGGCTTCAGCGCGCCGGAGCCGCCTTCGTTCAGGGCGAAATCAGCCTTGATCCAGTCGGGGTGCTTCTCGATCAGCCAGCGGATGTTGTTGATGCGCGGCAGCGATTCCTCGCCGCACGACAGCACCATCTTCAGCGTGCGCTTCGGCTTGGCGCCGGCCTGGCGGAGACGGATCAGCGTATCGGCCCAGATCGCCGCCTGCGCCTTGTCGTCGGCGGTGCCGCGGCCATAGAACCAGCCGTTTTCCTCTACCAAGGTAAAGGGATCGCGCGTCCAGTCTTCGCGCCGCGCTTCGACGACATCGAGATGGGCGAGCAGCATCACGGCGCCCTTCGACGTGTCGCTGCCGGCCATGGTGGCGATCAACCCGCCATCGAGCGGCAGGCCTTCCGGCACGAAGACATTGAGCTCGCTGTCGGTGAAGCCCGCCGCCTTCATCCGCGCCGCGATCTGCCGCGCCGCCGTCGTGCAATCGCCGATCTTGTGGTCGGTATTGGTCTCGACCAGTTCCTTGTAGAGCGCCCGGAAGGCCGTTTCGCCATCATCGGCGGCCCGGGCCGCGACCGGCATGGCGAATACGGCCGCGCTGGCGGCGGCGAGCAGGATATGGCGCACTTCGGTTCCCCTTGATCTGTCCTTATGTGAGCCGAAAGCCGGGAGTGGGGCAAGCCGACAAGTGGCGGCCGCCGCGCCCAGGCACCGATATCGTGCCGCGCTATTTTACATATTTTACGGATTCGAGCATTTCTCGCGCCACCGTGTGGTTCCGGACAGTCCGGGACCCGACCGACACGCCCGGACCATAACCTGTCTGGTTCCTGTAGGACAGCCCGTGGCCGGGCCGCGCGACGCGCCGATCAGTCGCGCAGCAATTCGTTGATCGCCGTCTTGCCGCGGGTCTGGGCGTCCACCGTCTTCACAATGACAGCGCAGTAAAGCCCCGGCCCCGGCGAGCCATCGGGCAGCGGTTTGCCGGGCAGGCTGCCGGGCACGACGACGGCGAACGGCGGCACCCGGCCGATATGGATTTCGCCGGTGGCGCGATCGACGATCTTGGTCGAGGCGCCCAGGAAGACGCCCATCGACAACACCGCGCCATCGCCGACGATCACCCCTTCGGCGACTTCGGCGCGAGCGCCGATGAAGGCGCCATCGCCGATGATCACCGGCCCGGCCTGCAACGGCTCAAGCACGCCGCCGATGCCGGCGCCGCCGGAGATATGGACGCCCTCGCCGATCTGGGCGCAGCTGCCGACCGTCGCCCAGGTATCGACCATGGTGCCGCGGCCGACACGGGCGCCGATGTTGACGAAGCTCGGCATCAGCACCGCACCGGGCGCGATGAAGGCGCCGCGGCGAACGATGGCGCCGGGCACGGCGCGAAAGCCCGCGTCGCGGAAGCGGTTTTCGCCCCAGCCCTGGAACTTCGACGGCACCTTGTCGAACCAATTGGCGCCGCCCGGCCCGGGCATGATCTGGTTGTCGTTCAAGCGGAAGCTGAGCAGGACCGCCTTTTTCAGCCATTGGTGAGTCACCCAGCCGCCGCTGCCATCCGGTTCGGCGACGCGCGCCTCGCCACTGTCGAGCAGTTCGAGCGCGCGATCGACGGCGTCGCGATAGGGGCCGGTGGTGGCGAAGGACAGCGTCTCCCGGCTGTTCCAGGCCTCGTCGATCAGATGCGGCAGATCGGTCATGCGGCGGCCTCCAGCCGGGGCAGGATGTCGGCAAGCCAGCTGCCGACATCGGGGGTGATGAAATCGATATGGTCGCGCGCCTCGCCCGGCCCTTGTTCGGAGCCATTGTCGATCCACACGGTCGTCATGCCGATGGCTTTTGCCGGCACCAGGTTGCGCGCCATGTCCTCGACGAACAGCGCGCGATTGGGATCGATGCCATGCGCCCCGCACAGATGCGCATAGGCTGGCGCCTGCGGCTTGGGGACATAGCCCAGGGCATGGATGTCGTGCAGCGCGTCGAAACTGTCGGAAAGGCCGAGCCGCGCCAGCACCTTTTCGGCATAGGGCGCATCGGCATTGGTGAAGACGAACTTGCGCCCCGGCAGCCGGCCAATCAGCGCGGCGAGCTCGGGATGCGGCGCCACGACGTCGATATCGACGTCATGGACATGGGCCAGGAAATCATGCGGATCGACCTGGTGCCGCGCCATCAGCCCCGGCAGGGTCATGCCATGGCTGTGGAACAATTCCTTCTGCACCCGCCGCGCCTCGACGGCGTCGACCCCCAGCAGCCGCTCGATGAACCCGCCCATCCTGACATCGATCTGGGCGAACAGCTGCGCCGACGCCGGGTAGAGCGTGTTGTCGAGATCGAAGATCCAGCTGTCGATATGGCCGAGCATGCCCGGGGTGTAGAGGCGAACGCCGCGCGAGGGAATTGCCAAAAGCCGCTCTGTCCGCCCCGGCCGGGGCGGTGCGACATCGGCCGCTTAGAAATCCACGCCGGCGGCGATGGCCTCCAGCTTGCGGATGCGTTCCTTGAGGTCGGCAAGGTCGATGCGCTGGCCAACGGCGGGCATCATTTCGCCGCGGCGCTGGTCGAGTTCATGGGTGCGCAGCTTCAGCCAGCCGGCCCAGGCCCAGGCGGCGAGGCCGGTGAGCAGGCCGAGACCGATCAGGCTGGCGGTGCTGAGGATGACGAGGGATTCCAGCGGGGGCATGGCGGGTCTCCTTAGCGGTCCTTGAGGGCGTCTATTTCGTCCGACAGGCGCTTGGCCGGGTCGGTGGCGAGGCGTTCGAGTACCTTGATGCGATCGTTCAGCCGGTCGACTTCGCTGCGCAGCCGCGCGGCTTCGGCGGCGCTGCCATCGTCGGCCAGGGCCCTGCGACCCTTCAGCCGGCGCCCGCTCCTGTCGAGCGGTTCGCCGTAACGGGCGCGGAGCACCCGGCCGACCGTCACGATCAGGACGATCAGGACAATCACTTCAGCCCATTGCATGGGATTTGCCTTTGTCTGGCCGCGATGCGGCTAGTTGACGGTCTTGGGTGGCAGGCGATCGATCTCGGCGGCAAGCCGCGACGGCCCGTCGGTGGCGATGCGTTCCAGCACCTGCAGCCGGTCCTTGATGCTGCCAAGTTCGGCCTTCAGCTGGGCATTCTCCTGGCTGATCAGCCGGATACGTTCCACCTGTTCGGCGTTCTGCATCGGGTGCAGCGGCTTGCCCCAGCTCGATTCGAGCGGATAGCCGTGGCGCATTCGCAGCCAGAGGCTGACCACCCAGGCGCCGGCGATGGCGACGCAGGCGGTGCCGAGGCTGGGGGCCAGGGCCTGGATGACGACGGGATCGAGAGCCATGGTTCAGTCCTTATTTGCGCAGGCTGACGTCGCGCAGCGGGGTGGGAGCCGGTACCGGGGGCGCCGGCACATCGCGCAGCGCCTCGATCTGGGCGGTCAGGCCTTCGTTGCGGTCGGTGACGATGCGGTTGAGCACGGCGACGCGCTCTTCGAGGGTGGCGATCTTGGCGGCATATTGCGCCGCCTGTTCGCCGGCGGTGCGGGCCGTCAGTTCCAGCTGCTTTTCCTTCAGATCGGCCCAGCGGCGAAAGCCGGTCAGCAGGATACCGAACACCGGGATCGACAGGGCCAGGATGGGAATAAGGGCAAAAACGGCGTCATTATCCATGATCGGTCTCCTGGATGGTCCGGCGCTCAGTCACGCAGCGTCTCGATTTCGGCGGTCAGCCGGGCAGGCGCGTCGGTGGCGATGCGTTCGAGCACCGCCAGCCGCTCCTCGAGCCGGCCGAGCTTGCCGCGCAGCAGGCTGTTTTCCTGCTCCAGCAGCTGGTTCTGCCGCTTCAGCTCGGCACCGCCGTCGCGGCTGATGGTGCCGCCCCATTCATTTTCGATCGGATAGCCGTGCTTGGCGCGGATCGCCGTGGTGACGATCCAGGCGATGAAGCTCATCGCGATGATGGAAAGGACGAAGTCCGGTCCGCCGAAATCCATGTCGTGTCTCCTCGGGCCCGGCCTTAGCGCAGGCTGTCGATTTCGTTGGCGAGCCGGGCGTTCGACGAGGTGACATAGGCCTCGATGGCGCGCAGCCGGCGGTCGGCATCGCGGAAGGAGGCGTTGACGTCGCGCACCGTGCGCTGCGGCGAGACGCGGACCTTGCGCCAGAATTCGCGGTCCTCGGCGCTTTCGTTGTAAAGCGACGCCGGCTTGTTGTCGGCGATCCAGTTGATCGCGAGGTAGATCAGCGGCAGGAACGGCACGCCGGCGACGGTGCCGACAACGGCGCCGATCCGGACCCAGGTGGCATCCCAGCCGAAGTAATCGGCGATGCCGGCGCAGACGCCCAGAAACCGTGCGTTGCGCTTGTCCACATAGAAGCGCGTACGACGAACGGACATTGTGGTAACTCCCCTGTTGCTGCCGGCGACCCGGCGGCGGTGGTGGTGCCGGCGACCCGGCGGTTCAGGCGGCTGGCGCCGTCAGTTGGCGATGAAGCCGATCAGCAGGTAGATCAGCACCGGAGCGCCGAAGCCGAGCAGGGCGGCAGCGACAAAGCCGACGCGGAGCCAGACGGTCTCGATCCCGGTGTAGTTGGCGAGCCCCGAGCAGACGCCCATCAGCTTGGCGTTGGTCTTGTCGAGGCGGAACGGTGCGTTGAGTGCCATCTTAGCGCCTGCGCTCGTCGCGCAGCTCCCTGATGTTGGACCGGTCGGTGGCGTCGGGCAGACGGCCATCCTTCCAGCCGGGGTTGTCGGCGGCCATGATCCGCTCGATCGAGTCGATGCGGCTGTCGAGCCGGCGGGCCATTTCGTGCAGTTCGTCGAGCAGGCTTTCGTCCTGCTGGCTGATGCCACGATCCGATTTCCACCGGGTGAGATAGTGGAGGATGATCCACGGCAGGCCGATGAACAGCATGCCGACGATGACGATGGGCAGGAACACGTCTTCCATCGGGATCACTCCGCTGCCTTGCTGAGCCGCGCCTTCATGGCGGCCAGCTCGGCGGAAACTTCGTCATCCGCCGAAAGCTCGGCGAACTCGTCGGCCAGGGTGCGCGGGCTGGTGCCGCCGAGCGCCAGCGCATCGGCGCGGCCTTCGGCGAGATCGGCGCGGCGCTCCATCACTTCGAAGCGGGCAAAAGCCTCCTCGACGCGCGGGCCCTTGGTCATCTCGATCAGCCGCGAACGCTGGGTGGCGCTCTCGATGCGGTTCAGCAGCACATTCTGGCGGCTGCGCGCTTCGCGCAGCTTCTGCTCCAGCTTGTGGATGTCGGCTTCGCTCAGCATCAGCGCCTGGTCGAGCGCGGCGATTTCGCCCTGGGTCTGCTCGGCAAAGCTCTTGGCCTTGCCCTTTTCGACCAGCGCCGCCTTGGCAAGGTCCTCGCGGCCCTTGGCCAGCGCCAGCTCGGCCTTGTCGGCCCAGTTCGCCTGGGCGGCTTCGGCGCGGATCACGGCGCGGCGCAGCTCCTTCTGGTCGGCGATGGTGCGGGCGGCCGACGCACGAACCTCTACCAGCGTCTCTTCCATCTCCATGATGATCATGCGGATCATCTTCGCCGGATCTTCGGCGCGATCGAGAAGGTCGTTGACGTTGGCGGCGATGATATCGCGGGTTCGCGAGAAGATACCCATGAGCGGAACTCCGATGGTGCTGGAAAGGGGGGCCGGCGGGGCAGTCGGGCGGGGGAGGGGCGTACCCCGCCCGAGTTCGATGACTGCCCTGCCGGCGATCGTCACGGCCCGGGGGTCAGGCAACGGTGACGATATTCGAAGCAGTGGGGGCGATCGCCGGGGCGGTGGCGGCGAGCATCACGGTGCTGCCGAGGACCAGGGCAGCGAGGGCGCCGAGGATGTTGGTGAAGCTGGTCGTCATGGTCTGTCTCCTGTTGGTCTGGCGGGCGACCGGGTTGGTTGCCGCCGATGCCAGATGTACTGCACAAGCCGTGCCAACCGCCCTCCGCTATCGTAACACATTGATATTTCTGTATCTTGCTTCGAGCGGCCGATTTCTGATGCCGTAACGCTTGCGAAAAGTTGGGAATCCACGCTAACTTTCCGAAATGGCCAAGACCGCCCAGCTGATCGGCTCCTCCTTCGCCTTCCTCGATGCCGTCGAGCGGGCCTCGGCCGCGGCCGCGCTCAACCGCCCGGTGCTCGTCATCGGCGAACGCGGCACCGGCAAGGAACTGATCGCAGAACGCCTGCACCGCCTGTCCCCTCGCTGGGGCGGGCCGCTGGTCAGCCTCAATTGCGCGGCGCTGCCCGAAAACCTCGTCGATGCCGAATTGTTCGGCCATGAACCCGGCGCCTTCACCGGCGCCACCCGCGCCCGCGCCGGCCGCTTCGAGGATGCCGATGGCGGCACGCTGTTCCTTGACGAAATCGCCACCCTGTCGGCGGCGGCGCAGGAACGGCTGCTGCGCGTCGTCGAATATGGCGAACTCACCCGCCTCGGCTCGAACAAGCCGGTGACCGTCGATGTCCGCCTCGTCGGCGCCACCAACGAGGATCTGCCGGCCCTGGTCAAGCGCGGGCGTTTCCGCGCCGATCTGCTCGACCGCCTGTCGTTCGAGGTCATCACCCTGCCCCCGTTGCGCGAACGCGCCGAGGATATCGGCGTGCTCGCCCTGCATTTCGGCCGGCGCATGGCCGCCGAACTCGGCTGGCCGCGCTTTCCCGGCTATACGCCGGAGGCGCTGGCGCTGCTCGAGGGCCACCCCTGGCCGGGCAACATCCGCGAACTGAAGAATGTCGTCGAACGCGCCGTCTATCGCTGGGGTGACGAAGGCGCGCCGGTCGGCCGCATCATCATCGATCCGTTCGAATCGCCCTGGCGCCCCGGCGGCCAGCCGCAGCCCGACGCCGCACCGCCGGCACGCATCGATCCCGCCGGCGATGCCGCCACCCTGCCGGCGCCGCAGCTGCGCAGCGTCGGCGACCTGCGTGCCGCGGTCCACGCCTATGAAAAGGAATTGCTGGTCGCCGCGCTTGAACGCTGCCGCCACAACCAGCGCCGCACCGCCGCGGCGCTGGCACTGACCTATGACCAGCTGCGCCACGCCCTGAAGCGCCACGACCTGCTGGCCGCCTACGGGGGGTAGGAGGTGGCCTCCGGCGGCTGGGGCCTTAGGCCCCAGACCCCACTTCTTCGGTTCGGG
>JAIXZK010000356.1 GCA_027489695.1 Sphingomonadales bacterium | reverse complement strand
CGCCCGTCGGCGACGGCGGCGCTCCCGCCTGCCGTCCTCCCGTTGTCGCCGGTCATGCCCGCGCCACGCCGCAGCGCGCCGCCGAGGCCACGACAGCCATGAGCGGCTCGCATAGCGCCGGCGCGCCCTCGCAACAATCCTCGACCAGCCAGCCCAGCAGCTCGGCCATCATTGCGTGATCGGCGGCATAGATGATCGATCTTCCGTGTCGCCGCGAGGTGACCAGCCCGGCCCGCGCCAGGATGCCGAGGCTGCCCGACAGGGTATTGGCCGGAACCTCGAGCCGACGCGCCAGTTCGCCGGCGGCAAGGCCGTCGCCGCCGGCCTGCACCAGGGCACGGAATGCCGCCAGCCGGCCGGGATGGCCAAGCGCCGAAAGCGCACCAACGGCTGCGTTGATTTTCATATTTCGTCGTTACATGAAAGATCGAAATGGTGGAAGGCGAATTCATGACGGCAGCAGATTCCAGGTCCGGCGGCACCCCTGGCATGCCCGACTTCCCCGCTCTCGATCCGGCCCGCTTCGATCCGCCGATAGCAGCGCGGCTGGCCGCGGCAGCCGTCGCCCACCCGCCGCGCTTCCTGCTGCTATATGGCTCGCTACGGCCGCGCAGCTATTCGCGGCTGCTGATCGAGGAATGCGACCGGCTGCTGCGCGCGATGGGCGCCGAAAGCCGCATCTTCGATCCGCGCGGCCTGCCACAGCCCGATGACGCGCCCGATGATCACCCCAAGGTCGCCGAACTGCGCGCGCTGTCGATCTGGTCGGAAGGCCATGTCTGGTGCTCGCCGGAACGCCACGGCACCATCACCGGCATCTTCAAGTCGCAGATCGACTGGCTGCCGCTCGAACAGGGCGGCGTCCGCCCGACCCAGGGCCGCACCCTGGCGCTGGCGCAGGTCAATGCCGGCTCGCAAAGCTTCAATACCGTCAATGCCATGCGCATCCTCGGTCGCTGGATGCGGATGATCACCATCCCCAACCAGTCATCGGTGGCGAAAGCCTATGACGAGTTCGACGACGATGGCCGGATGAAGCCCTCGCCCTATTATGACCGGCTCGTCGATGTGATGGAGGAACTGGTCAAGTTCACCCTGCTGACGCGCGGCAACGCCGATTATCTCGTCGATCGCTACAGCGAGCGCCGGGCGCCGGCGGCAGCGGTGACCTTGTAGGGCGTGCGGCTTGCCTGCCATGACGCCGGAATGTCGCCCAGGCCCGTGAAAATCTTCTTCGATGGCGGCTGCCGGCCGAACCCCGGCCGAATGGAGATCGCGGTGGCCTGGCGTGGCCAGGTGGTCATTGACCGCAATGCCGGCCAGGGCGACAGCATGGCGGCCGAATGGCTGGCACTGCTCGCGGCGCTGCGCGTGGCCATCGAGACCGGCACGGACTTCGTCCTGCTCGGCGACGCGCTGGCGGTGATCGACCAGGTCAACGGCCGTGCCCGGCCGAGCGGCGCCGGGGTGCAGCATCTTGCCGCGGCGCGCGCGCTGGCCGGCGATTTCGGCATCCGCCACGTCAAGCGGACGCAGAACCTGGCCGGCATCGCGCTGGCGCGGCTGGACCGGCGGTAGCGCCAACCGGTCGCCTTTGCGCCCAATACGAAAACCGTCATATGGGGTACCGAACCGACGAAATGGGGTCTGGGGCCCAAGGCCGCAGCCGCCGGAGGCTCCCTCTCTTCCCGAGTATCCATGCCCGATCTTGACGCCATCATCCTCGGCGGCGGCGCCGCCGGCCTGTTCTGCGCCGCCGAGGCCGGGCGGCGCGGGCGGCGGACGCTGGTGCTCGAACGCGCGCCCGAGCCGGGCCGCAAGATCCTGATCTCGGGCGGCGGCCGCTGCAATTTCACCAACATCGGCGCGGCGCCCGATCGCTACCTCTCGGCCAATCCGCATTTCGCCGTGTCGGCGCTCAGCCGCTACACGCCGCAGGATTTCATCGGCCTCGTCCGCAGCCACGGCATCGCCTTTCACGAAAAGACGCTGGGGCAATTGTTCTGCGACGGCTCGGCGCGGCAGATCGTTGCCATGCTGATGAACGAAGTCGCCGCGGGCGGTGGCGAAGTCGCCTGCAGCCAGAACATCACCGACGTCAGCCACGCCGACGGCCGCTTCACGGTGGCCGCCAACGGGGCGACCTTCACCGCGCCGGCGCTGGTCATCGCCACCGGCGGGCCGTCGATCCCCAAGATGGGCGCCACCGATTTCGCCTATGGCCTCGCCCGCCGCTTCGGCCTGAAGATCGTCGAGCCGCGCCCGGCGCTGGTGCCGCTGACCCTGCCGGGCGAGGATGCGCTGTTCCGCGAACTTGCCGGCGTCGCCACCGATGTCGTCGCCCGCTGCGGCAAGGCCGCCTTCCGCGAAGCGGCGCTGTTCACCCATCGCGGCCTGTCCGGCCCCGCCATCCTGCAGATCTCCTCCTATTGGCGCCACGGCGAGGCGGTCGGCCTCGATTTCCTGCCCGGCGCCGCCACCGGCTGGCTGCGCGAGGCCAAGCGCCAGACGCCGCGCGCCACCCTGCGCTCGCTGCTCGGCCATCGCCTGCCCGATCGCCTCGCGGCGGCGCTGGCCGCCCGGCTCGGGCCGGACCTCGGCGCCGAAGGCATCGTCGCCGGCCTGCCCGATCCCACCCTGGCCGCCGCCGAAGCCCGCCTCGCCGGCTGGGCCTTCACCCCCAATGGCACCGAGGGCCTCGCCAAGGCCGAAGTCACCAGCGGCGGCATCAGCACCGCCGAACTTTCCTCGAAAACCATGGCCGCGAAGCGCCTGCCCGGCCTCTACGCCATCGGCGAAGCCGTCGACGTCACCGGCTGGCTCGGCGGCTACAATTTCCAATGGGCCTGGGCGAGCGGTTGGGCAGCGGCGCAGGCGGTTTAAGAAGGATTGCCTCCGGCGGCTGGGGCCGACGGCCCCAGACCCCATTCAGTTTGGTTCGTGCTCCAGCTTCGGGGGTTCGGGACAAGCCCAACGAAATGGGGTCTGGGGCCTACGGCCCCAGCCGCCGGAGGCACTCCTCTTCCCCCGAAATTGGCGCTCGGCGCCCAATTGAGGCATGGGGGCGCGATGTCCGACGAAATCGCAACTTCAGAACCTTCCATTTTCGCCACTCTGCCAGCGCCGCTTGCCAGCGCGCTGGCGACGCGTGGCTATGCCGCCCCCACCCCCGTCCAGGCCGCGGTGCTTGCCGATGATGCCATGGGGCGCGACCTGATCGTCTCGGCACGCACCGGTTCGGGCAAGACGGTGGCGTTCGGCATCGCCATGGCGGCGCAGTTGCTCGACGAGGCTGGGCTGGCCGGGCCGGCGGCGCGGCCGCAGGCGCTGGTCATCGCGCCGACGCGCGAACTGGCGCTGCAGGTCGCGAAGGAACTGGCCTGGCTTTACGGCGCCACGCGCGCCCGGGTGATCACCTGCGTCGGCGGCATGGACCCGCAGAAGGAGCGTCGCGCGCTGTCCGGCGGCGCCCATATCGTCGTCGGCACGCCGGGGCGGCTGCGCGACCATCTCGAACGCGGCGCGCTGGCGCTCGACGAGCTGAAGGTCGCCATTCTCGACGAAGCCGACGAGATGCTCGACATGGGCTTTCGCGAGGATCTGGAGGAGATCCTCGACGCGACGCCGACCGAACGGCGGACGATGCTGTTTTCGGCGACCATGCCCAAGCCGATCGTGGCGCTGGCCAAGCGCTACAGCCGCGACGCGCTGCGCATCTCGACGGTGGGCGAGGAGCGCGGCCATGGCGACATCGAATATCAATGCGTGACCGTGGCGCCGGGCAATATCGAAGCGGCGGTGGTCAATCTGCTGCGCTTCCACGAGGCGCCGACGGCCATCCTGTTCTGCGCGACGCGCGACAATGTCCGCCGCCTGCACGCCAGCCTTGTCGAGCGCGGCTTCGATGCCGTGGCGCTGTCGGGCGAGCACAGCCAGTCGGAACGCAACCATGCGCTGCAAGCCCTTCGTGACCGCCGCGCCCGGCTGTGCGTCGCCACCGATGTCGCGGCGCGCGGCATCGATCTGCCGACGTTGAGCCTCGTCGTCCATGTCGAACTGCCGCGCGATGCCGAGGTGTTGCAGCATCGCTCCGGCCGGACGGGACGCGCCGGCAAGAAAGGCATCGCCGTGCTGATCGTGCCTTATCCGGCGCGGCGCCGCACCGAGCGCATGCTGCAGGACGCCAAGGTCACGCCGGTGTGGCTGCCGGTGCCGGCCGCCGACGCCATCCGGGTCCGAGATGGCGAGCGGCTGGTGGAAGCCGTCGCCGCCGGCATCGGCGAGGTCGAGGACGCCGATCGCGAGCTCGGCGCTCGTCTGCTCGAAAGCCATGAGCCGGCGGCGCTGGCGGCGGCGCTGGTCCGCGCCCATCGCGCCCGCCAGCCGGCGGTGGAGGACATGATCGACGCCGGCCCCCGTCCGCGGGAACCCCGCGAGCCGCGCGCCGAGGCCGGCGGCGCCAATGCCCCGGCCGGCACCCGCGATTCGGTGTGGTTCCGCATGGATGTCGGCCGCCGCCAGAATGCCGATCCGCGCTGGCTGCTGCCGCTGCTCTGCCGCCGCGGCCATGTGACGAAGGGCGATGTCGGCACCATCCGCATCCTGCCCAACGAGACGCTTGTCGAAATCCCGCGCGCTGTTGCCGGCCGCTTCCAGGCGGCGCTGAAGCGCACGGCCGACACCGACCGCTCGCCGGAAGGCAGCATCCGCATCGTGCCGGCGGAAGGCCCGGCCGGCGCCCCGCCGCCACCACCGCCGCCGCGCCGCGGCAAGCTGCACCCGGCGCAGTAATCCGAAGCGAAAGCCGGCTCCCCTCCCGCATGCGGGAGGGGTTGGGGGTGGGTACGGTCGGCGGCAATGGCGGTCGGACCGGCGGGCTTCCGGACTGCAGCCATTCCCCGAACGCAGCCGCCTGCACCCACCCCCGACCCCTCCCGCACGCGGGAGGGGAGAAGGACAGACCCCTTCCCCACACCCGCATCGCCCCCTAGGCTCGCCGCCAAAGGGGACAGAATGCCAGCCACCACCGCCGCGCCGCCGGCCCGCGATCTGTTCGGCCAGCCGCGCGGGCTGGCTTGGCTGTCGGGCACGCAATTCTGGGAAGCCTTTTCGCTCTACGGCATGCAGGCGCTGTTGACGCTCTACATGGTCGGGCAATTGCTGACGCCCGGCCATGTCGAAAATGTCATCGGGCTGGCGGGCTTCCGTGCCGCGGTCGAGAGCCTGACCGGGCCGCTTTCGACCCAGGCCTTTGCCGTGCAGCTGTTCGGGCTATGGGCCGGCCTTGCCCGGTTCACGCCGGTGTTCGGCGGGCTGATCGGCGATCGCCTGCTGGGGCGGCGGCGGACGATCATGCTCGGCTGCCTGCTGATGACCGCGGGGCATTTCTGCATGGCGTTCGACGCCAGCTTCCTCGTCGCGCTGCTGCTGCTGATGCTCGGCACCGGCTGCGCCAATTCCAACCTCTTCTCCCAGGTCGGCGCCATCTATCCGCCCGGCGACCGGCGCCGCGACGATGGCCTGCAACTCTATTATCTGGCGCTCAACTGCGGGGCGTTCGTGGCGCCGATCGTCTGCGGCTGGCTGGGCCAGGAACTCGGCTGGCACCAGGCCTTTGCCGTCGCCGGGCTGGGGATGCTGGCCGGGCTGCTGGTCTATGCCGCCGGGGCGCGCGACCTGCCGGCCGATCCGCCGCGCGTCGCCAAGGCGGCGCGGGTGGCGCTGCAACCCTGGGAATGGCGGGCGGTGCGGCTGCTGCTGCTCGTCATGCTGGTGCAGGCGGCATTCTGGGTAGCGCAATCGCAGGTGTGGAACGTCTACAACCTCTGGGTGCGCGACCATGTCGAGATGGCGGTGCTCGGCTGGCAGGTGCCGATCCCCTGGCTGCAGGCGCTGGATGCCATCGCCCCCGGCCTGCTGCTGCCGCCGACTTTGTGGCTGTGGCGGCGCCAAGCTGCACTCGCGCGTGAGCCCGATGCCATCACCAAGATGGCGATCGGCTGCCTGATCTTCGGCACCGGCATGGTCTGGCTGGCGGCGGCGACGCCGATCTTCGGCGCCCGGGTGCCACTGCTCTGGGCGGTGGGCTTCCACCTGTTGTCGAACTGGGGCTGGGTGTTCTTCACGCCGATCGCCGTCGGGCTGTTCGCACGGGCGGCGCCGAAGTCGCTGAACGCCATGATGATCGGGGTGAATTCGACCGCGGTGTTCGTCGGGGCGACGGTGAGCGGCCGCATCGGTGGGCTTTATGAAAGCTGGAGCGACAGCGCCTTCTGGCTGCTGCACGCCGGCATCATCGGCGGTGGCGCGCTGCTGCTGCTGGCGCTGCGCCCGGCGGTGCGCGGGATGCTGGTGCGGGCGGAAGCGGGATAGCGCCCGATGCCGGCCGGGCCCTGGCCGCTCAGTCGGCCTGAGGATCCTCTTGCGGCTCCTCCTGCTGCGGCTCCTGCTGTGCTTCCTCCTGCTGCTGCGGCTCTTCCTCCGGCGCCTCCTGCGCCTGGGGCTCTTCCTGCTGCGGCTCCTGCTGTGCTTCTTCCTGCTGCTGCGGTTCTTCCTGCGGCTCCTGCTGCGCCTGAGGTTCTTCCTGAGCTTGCGGTTCTTCCTGCTGCTCACCCGCGCCGGCAACGCTGTTGTCGTTCGCTTCGACGTTGGTGGCAGCAGCGTTGCTCTCGTTGGCCTCGACATTGGTGGTGTCGTCGCCGTTGCCATTGGCCTCGACGCTAGTGCTGTTGTCGGTCGCGGTGTTCGACTCTGAATTATCCACCGCAGTGTTGACTTCCGACCGATTGTCGGAGCCATCGACGTTGGTACTGCTGTTGTCGCTGGCATCGACGTTGGTGCTGCGGTCGGAAGCATCGATCGACGAGCGGTTGTCGCTGGCGTCAACGCGATTGTCGGTCACGCGATTGTCGTTGACGCTGTTGTCTGTCGTGCGCGCATCGATGTTGGTATCGCCCTGAACATTGTTGGTGACGTTGTAAGTGACGTTGCCGCTGTTGTTACCGCTGGCAATGCTGTTGCCGCTGGCGACATTGTTGCCGCTGTTGTTGCCACTGTTGCGGTTCGAGGTCAGGTTATAGCTGGAGCCGTCGAAATCTACATAACTGCCGTTGTTGACCGCCTGGCTGCGAGTGGAAACCGGCTGGCGCTCATAGACTTCGAACGGCTGGTAGCTTGCGCCAACACGGCCGGTGTTACGACGGTAGGCGTCGGTGGTGACTGTCCGCTCGATATAGGCCGGCGCCGCCCGGTAGCTGCGCTCCACCGCGGGACGATAGGTGCGGTAATAATCGTTGTAGTTCCAACGCGCCCGCGGCGGTGGCGGCGCCGCAAGCCATGTGGCCACTGTCGCCAAATCGACCGCCGCCTCAAACAGTGACAGGGAAACGCTGGCGCGTGGGTGGATGATGGCGTTGCCGCGATACCCGTCGAAGTCGAGCGTCGTGACACCCTGACGTACCCAGAACAAGGTAGTGGTATCGAGGTCGACCGGCCGCACGACATCGACGCCGCGAATGCGGGCGATGACATCGCCCGGCAGAATGCCATTGCGGGCCGCGACACCACCGGGCCGGACCGAAATCACCATAACACCGCGTGCCCGCGGCGACAGGTTCCAGCTTTGCCGCACCAGCGGCGTTACCGGCATAAGCACGGCATTGAGGCCTCGCGACACAAAGGGCGGCGGCAATGCCGTTTCAACCGCAGCCGCCGGCCGGGGCGGTGCGGCGACGATCTGGGTGGTGGTCGTGGTGGTCGTTCGGGTCGCGCCGGCGGGCACGGCCCGGGGCACCACGGTGGTGGTGGTCGTCGTACTTCTGGTGGCAGTCTGTGCCGCCGCCTGGCCTGCCACGGCAAGGGCGGTAGCACCGGCCAGTACCGCAAATATCCTGATCACCGTCAAACCTCGGAGCTAGTGCTATCCGACAGCCAGCATGTCAGATCACCGGCACCGGCGCCACGATTATTAGTTATAAATAACGAACACCCCGGGAGCTTCCGAGCGGATCACGGATAGTTCACCGGAGGTACCGGCGGTCCCGGCAGCGGGATGAATTCGGTCTCGCCCGGCACCTTCGGGAAGCGGCCAGCCTGCCAGTCGGCCTTGGCCTGATCGATGCGCTCCGGCGAATGGCTGACGAAGTTCCACTCGATGTGCCGGGCTTCGGGGAAGGGCGCGCCGCCGAGGATCATGGCGTGCAAGGGCGTGTCGGCAACGATGGTCGCGGCGCCATCGATGACGGCGAGGCTGCCGGGGGTGAGCGCATCGGCGCCGATGCGGGCGTCGCCGCGGACCGGATAGACACCGCATTCGCCCCAGGCCGGATCGAGGTCGAGGCTGGCGCCGGCATCGAGGTGCAGTTCGGCATAGACGATCGGATGCGGGAATCGCACCGGCGAGGTCGCGCCGAACATCGTGCCGGCGATGATCGTCAGCCGCGCGCCGGGCAGGGTGACGACCGGCAGGGTATCGGCGGGGTGATGGACGAAGGCGGGCGCGGCCTCCTCATGCCCGACCGGCAGCGCCACCCAGGACTGGATGCCGTGCATGTGGTGGCCGGCGGCGCGCAGCGTGTCGGGCGAGCGTTCCGAATGGGCGATGCCGCGGCCGGCGGTCATCCAGTTGACGGCGCCCGGCGCGATATCGATGACGGTGCCGAGGCTGTCGCGGTGCGTCAGGCCGCCGGCGAACAGATAGGTGACGGTGGCGAGGCCGATGTGCGGGTGGGGGCGAACGTCGATACCCTGGCCTGCGGCGAAATCGGCGGGGCCCATTTCGTCGAAAAAGACAAAGGGCCCCAGCGCACGCCGCTGCGGCGCCGGCAGCACGCGGGAAACGGAGAAGCCGCCGAGGTCACGCTTGCGGCCAGCAATGCTCTGCGAAATCATGCGCGAATTCCAACAACTGGGGTGCAGGGGGTCACCCCCTGCCCGCCGGAGGCTCTTTTTCTACCCTTGTCTCGGCATAGCTTGCCAGTGCGTCGAGATACGCCGGCGCTCCCCGCCGCACCGCCTCGTCGTCCGGCACGCTGGCAACCGCACGGGCGAGGTCGGCGACAAGCGGCGCCGGCAGGTTGCGCAGGGGTTCGACATAGACACCGATGGTGAAGACCGCGGCGCCGCTGGCCGGCAGCCGGCGCAGCGCCTGGCGTTCGACGCGGGCGAAGAGGGTATCGCCGGCGTTGGCGGCGGTGACATGGCCGAAGCGCGCCATCGCCGGGCGGTCGGGCAGGTAGCGCAGGGCATCGGTTTCAAGGACGTTCCAGTTGCAGCGGATGAGCAGGCGGTCGGGGGCAAGGGTCGCGAAGACATGATCGACGCTGGTGCTGAGCTTTTCGGCATAGGTCGGGATGGGGGCGTGGATGGCGGCCAGCGGTTTGCCGATCTTGGCGGCGAGGTGCCAGTCGGTGGGATAGGCGAGCGCGCCGGCGACGAGGCTGTGGGTGCCGGCGGCGTCGGGCAAGAGGATCAGCAGGTCCTCATACGTCGCCAGCGCCGCGTCGCGCAGGGTCGGCGTGGTGCCGAGCAGGGCGGCGAGCTCGGCGATGGCGGGCGCGGCTTCGGGGCGGATGAGCAGGCTTTCGGGAGTCGACTCGAAGATCGCTGCCTTGGCGGCGGCGCGCGCGGCGAGGCCTGGGCCAGTGTCGCGCCAGGCGGCTTCGGGCAGCACCGACAGGCCAAGCCGCAGCGCGCCGCGGCCACCGCGGAAGGGCGCGAGATCGGCGACGGAGAAGCCGGCGGTCACGGCAGCGGCTCGATATGCGCGCGGAACCAGTCCGCGAGCGCGTCCTCGGTCAAATCGCCGGCCGCGAGGGCGACGAATGTCAGGATGCTTTCGGCATCGCTCGATGCCAGGCGGCAGCCATTGAGCATGAGGAAGATTTCCGCCACGACATAGGCGGTGCGCTTGTTGCCATCGACGAACGCATGATTGCGCGCCAGGCCGAAGGCATAAGCCGCCGCCAGCGCGGCGGCGTCAGGATCGCCATAGGCCGCCAGGTTCACCGGTCGCGCCATCGCAGATTCAAAGGCGCCAGCATCGCGCACGCCGCTGGCACCGCCATGTTCGGCAAGCTGCTCGTCATGGATGGCGAGCGCGACGCCGGCATCCACCCATGTCCAGTCGGTCATTTCGCCAGTTCGCGCAGAACGGCGCGACGCTCCTTCATGACACGTCGGGCAACGGCCATCTGCTCCTCGAACACCGGATCATGCGGCGTGATGCGATAGCCTTCGGGCGTTTCGATCAGGAACAGCGAGTCGCCCTTGTCGACCTTCAGTCGCGCCAGCACGTCCTTGGGCAGGATGATGCCGGCCGAATTGCCGATGGCGGTGATCTTGACGTGCTGCATGGCGCGGTTCCTGTTTATACAGGCGTTATAACAATTGTCGGAACGCCATGCAAGATCAGGCTGCGGCGATGGTCGTGCGGTGCAGCCGGCGGGCATGGCCCTGATAGCCGCCGGTGGCGGCATGGAGGACGGAGCGATTGTCCCACATCACCAGCATCCCCTGCTGCCAGCGGTGGCGATAGTGGAACTCCTCCCGCCCCTGCCAGTGATAGAGCTCGAGCAGCAGCGCCATGGCTTCGGCCTCGTCGAGCCCCTCGAAACCGATGATATAGCCGAGACAGCCGAACAGCCCGAGCCGGCCGGTTTCGGGATGGGGGCGGACGAAGGGATGCGCCTGGGTGGCGAGCGCGGTTTCGGACGGGCGGATGTCCATGCTGCGGCCCCCAGGTCCCTTGGGATCGCCCTCGCCATAGAAGCCGGCGGGGGCATAGGCGCGCTGCGCCGAATGGATGGCGGTCAGGCCCTCGACCCGGGCGCGCAGCGGTGCCGGCATCCGTTCCCACGCCAGATGCTGGTTGGCGAACAGCGTGTCGCCGCCGATGGGCGGAATCTCGATCCCGTAGAGGCAGGTGCCGGCGGGCGGCCGCGCCTGAAAGCTCCAGTCGCTGTGCCAGGTCTCGGCGAAGATCGGCGCGGTTTCATCGGCGGTGCGGGTGACGGCGATGACATGGGCGCGGCCGGGGATCGGCGCGATGAACGGGTCCTCGCCAAAGCCGCCAAAGGCCGAGGTGAAGGCTTCAAGGTCGTCGTCGCTCAGCGCCTGGTCGGGAAACACCAGCACATGATGTTCGAGCCAGGCAGCGCGGATCGCGGCGACGGTTTCAGCCGCCAGCGGCTGCGCCAGATCGATGCCGGTGACGCTGGCGCCGCAGGCCTGGCCGCTGGGAGTGATGGTCAGCACGTCGGTCGAAATCCTGTCCCGAAACATTACGAAAAATTCGGAAGTTCAGCGAAGTTCACTCGCTCGACGATGATGATGGTACGCGCGTGAGCGTCGCGCAAACCGTCAAATTGACCATGTCGACCATAGCAGATGGCGGGTGCGTAGGACAGGTCGGGCGGGGCGCCGGCCACCGGCTCCGCCCTGGCGATGCGGCTTGACGTCAGCTCGCAGATTTACATAATCACCGTTATGCCAAAACGAGTCGTCGCCGAAGATCGCCGCCAGTCCCTCGCCCGGGCCGCCATCCGCGTCATCGACGATGCCGGCCTCGACGGCGCCCGGCTGCGCGATGTCGCGGCGCTCGCCGAAGCGACGACCGGTGCCGTCACCCATTGGTTCGGCAGCAAGGACGAGCTGCTCGATGCGGCGATGCGGGCGATCGTCGACGACGCGATTGCCGCCGTGGATGCGGTGATGTGCGAGGCGATCGACGCCGCCGCGCTGGCAGAAGGCACCGCCGAACTGCTGCCGCTCGACGCCGAACGCCGCCAGCAATGGCGCGTACAGATCGCCTTCTGGGGCCGCGCCGCCACCGACCCGCGCGCCCGCGCCCTGCACCAGGGCTATTATCGCGACATCGTCGCGCGGGTGACGGCGTTGCTGACGGCGCTGCGGGCCGCCGGCACCATCGCCGCGCCCGCCGATCCGGCGATCCTCGCCGATGCGATGGTCGCCGCGGTCGATGGCCTCGGCACCCGCGCCACGCTGGAGCCCGACGCCTGGCCCGAAGCCCGGCAGCGCGCGACGCTGACCGCCCTGCTCACCCCCCTGCTCACCCCCGATGAAAGGCCCGCCGATGCCCAGCCTTGAGACGTTCGCGCCCGAGACGCCGATCGAGACCCTCGCCGCGGCGCTGCGCCGCGACGGCGCTATCATCGTCCGCGACGCCATGGCGGCCGGCTTGCGCGAGCAACTGGTGGCCGAGATCACCCCCTATGTCGAAGCCACCCCCAATGGCCGCGACGACTTCACCGGCGCGTTGACCACGCGCACCGGCGCGCTGGTCGCGCGCTCGCCGGCGACGCGCGAACTGTTGCAGCATCCCGCCATCCTCGGCCTGTGCGACGCGATCCTGAAGCCCAATTGCGAACGCTACCAGCTGCACCTGACCCAGGTGATCCGCATCCGCCCCGGCCAGCCGGCGCAGCAGATCCACCGCGACCGCTGGGCCTGGGGGACCTTCCTGAAGGACATCGAGCCGCAGTTGAACACCATCTGGGCGGTGACCGATTTCACCCGGGCCAATGGCGCGACGCAGGTGGCGCCGGGCTCGACCCTCTGGCCCGACGACCGCCTGCCGACGGCCGACGAGATCGGTTATGCGGAGATGAAGGCGGGATCGGTGCTGGTCTATCTCGGCTCGGTATTCCACAGCGGCGGCGCCAACACCGCCGATCATGACCGGATCGGCCTCAACCTCACCTATACGCTCGGCTGGCTGCGGCAGGAGGAGAACCAGTATCTCAGCTGCCCGCCCGACATCGCGCGGACGCTGTCGCCGGCGCTGCAGGGGCTGATCGGCTATGCCATGGGCAGCTATGCGCTCGGCTATTACACGCCGCCGCTGCCGCCCGGCGCCGGCCCCGAAGTGGTGCCGCCCGATTTCGCGCTGGGCGGCGATGCCGATGCGGGCTTTGGCAGCTCGGCACTGCTCGACGCGCTGCGCGAGAAGGTGGCCGAGAGCTGACGGGCGAATTGCGACGCGACCGACGCGGCATTAGGGTCGTCACCTTATCAATCGGGCAGGGCGGCCGTGACGGACGGGCAGATCATCGACCTGTTGCTCCGTGGCACCGCAGTCGGCGCGCAACTCGGGCTCGGGCTGGCGCTGGCGCGCAGTGCCGGCAACAATGGCCTGCGGCTGGCGACGCTGCTGTTCATCGCCAGCAACATCAGCTTCACGCTGAACGGGTCGCCGCCGCTGGCGCGGGCCTTCGGGCCGGTGCAATTGCCGCTGTGGCTGATCCAGATCGGCGGCGCCGGCTTCTTCTGGCTGTTCGCGGTAACGCTGTTCGAAGACCGGCGGCTCGGCTGGACCGGCGCGGTGCCGCCGGTGCTGCTGATCGTCATCGGCATCACCGGCCAATATGGGCCGCGCGCCACCGCGCCGCTGGTCTGGGGGGCGCACAATCTGATCGGACTCGGCCTTGCCGTGCATGCGCTGGTGGTGATCGTGCGCTCCGGCCGCACCGATCTGGTCGAGGCGCGCCGGCGGTTGCGGGTGCCCTTCCTGCTGCTGGTGGCGGGCTTTTCGGTGCTGATCAGCGCCGTGCAGATCGGCCAGGGGCTGGGCTATGATGCGGGCTGGTACGGCCTCGCCAATGCCGCGGTGCAGGCACTGCTTGGCGTCGCCGGGGTGGCGGTGCTGCTCGAGGCGCGGCCGATCCTGTTCGGCGTCGCGGCCGGCGACGATGGCCGCCGCGCGCCCGGTATCGACGCGGCGCCATCCGCGAGCGAAACCCGCGCCGACACGCAGATGTGGCTCGACCGGCTGGCCGCGGCGATGGCCAACGATCGCCCCTGGCGCCGCGAGGGCCTGACCATCGCCGATCTGGCCACCGAAGTCGGCCTGCCGGAGCACCGGTTGCGCCGGCTGATCAACATCGAGCTGGGGCATCGCAATTTCGCGACCTTCGTCAACCAGCACCGGGTGGCGGCGGCGCAGGCGCTGCTCGCCGATCCGGCGCAGACGGCGCGCAGCGTCGCCAGCATCGCCTTTGACCTCGGCTTCGGATCGCTGGGGCCGTTCAATCGCGCCTTTCGCGAGGCAACGGGCAGCACGCCGACCGATTATCGCCGCGCGCAGCTCGCCCAGGGCTCGCCGATTCCTGAAAATCCTCGCTGAATCCGAAATCGACCAGCCTTTTCCGACATCGGCGAGACCTTTCCACCCGCCATCCCCGACAGCGCAGCCACCGACTTGAAACGGAGGCTGACCCCATGTCGATCGAACCCCTGCTATCCCTCGGCAGCCATTGGCTGCTGCTCACCCTCGGCGATGTCCTGCGCTATGCGGTCTTCGCCTCGCTGACCTGGCTGCTGCTGTGGCGCCTGTTCGCCCGGCCGCTGGCACGCCGGCGCATCCATCCGGCGCCGCCGCCAGCCGGCCAGCTGCGCACGGAATTCCTCTATTCGCTGCGCGCCGTCGCGGTGTTTTCGACCCTGTCGCTGATCCCGGCGATCATTGCCAAGGCCGGCCTCTGGCATGGCCCGAAGATCGCCGACAGCTGGGGGCCGCTGTGGTTCTGGGCCAGCCTGGTGCTGATGATCGTCGCCCATGACGCCTATTTCTACTGGGTGCATCGGCTTGCCCATCACCGCCGCTTGTTCCGCCGCGTCCATCACCGCCACCACCTCAGCCGCAACCCGTCACCGTTCACCGCCTACAGCTTCGATCTTGGCGAGGCGGTGCTGATGGGCAGTTTCGTGCCGCTGTGGATCCTGATCGTGCCGACCTCATGGACGGTGCTGGAGATTTTCGTCTTCCACCAGATCCTGCGCAACACGCTGCTCCATTGCGGCATCGAGGTGATGCCGGCGCGCGCCGACGGCCGGCCGCGCTTCGACTGGCTGACGACGACCAGCCACCACGACCTGCACCACGCCCGCGGCGGCTGGAACTTCGGGCTCTATTTCACCTGGTGGGACCGGTGGATGGGTACCGAGCACCCCGATTACCACCGCCATTTCGCCACCACCGTGCAGCGCGCCGCGCCGCCCGCCAATGCCGCGCCGGCCGCCTGACTCCCCCGATCCGAACCCGAACCGAAAAGGAATTCCCGATGACCACCACGACCTTGCTTGCCATGACCGCCTGGCTCTGCTCGCCCCCCGGCCGCCGCGCCGCACGGCTGCTGACGCGCGGCTGGCCGGTGACTCTGCTCGCCATGCTGCTCTCCGGCGCGGCGATTGCCGAAGCCGCGCCGGTGGCGGCGCCCTCGCCATTGGCCGGGACCTGGACCGAGATCGACGGGCCGGGCGCCGCCCGCATCGCGCCATGCGCCGACACGCCGAACCTGCTCTGCGCCATCGGCCTCGATCGGCGCCGCGGCAGCCGCGAGCGGGTCGAGGGCGCGGTGGTGCTCTCCCAGATCACGCCCGCCGGCGCCAATCGCTGGCGCGGCCGCTACCATGACGGAGGGCAGCGCTATGGCGCCACGCTCCGACTGCTCGACGCGGCGACCGTCGAGATGAAGGTCTGCATCCTGTTCGTCTGCCAGAGCGCCCGCTACGCGCGGACGAGCTGAGGCTGCGACTATTCCGCCGCCAGCGCTTCCCCCGCTGGCGGCAGATTGTGGCCGAGCAGGCGGAGCAGTTCCGCCGCGCTCTCCACGATGTTGGTCCCCGGACCGAAGATCGCCGCGGTGCCGATGTCGCGCAGGAAATCATAATCCTGCGCGGGGATGACACCGCCGGCGATGACCTTGATGTCGCCGCGGCCCGAGTCCTTCAGCGCGGTGATCAATGCCGGCACCAAAGTCTTGTGGCCGGCCGCCAGCGACGAAGCGGCGACGATG
>JAIXZK010000146.1 GCA_027489695.1 Sphingomonadales bacterium | reverse complement strand
TGGGGGTCTGGGGCCTCAGGCCCCAGCCTCCGGAGGCACTCTGCCAAATCTCAAGCCGCCGCCGTCGCCGGCACGCGGCGGAGCCACAGCATCACCGCCAGCACTAGGCCGATGCCGGCGATGCCGGTCATCGCCAGATAGCCCGGCGCGCCGAGGCGATCGTATAGTGGCCCGGAGATCAGCACCGCGGCGGCATAGGTCGGCGCATTGGCGAGGCCCATGTAGATCATCTGCGCGGTGGGGGCGCGATCGTCGCCATGGATGGTCTGGATGAACCGCATGCCGCCGAGGAACGTCGCGGCAAAGCTCAAGGAATGCAGCAATTGCAGCGGCACCAGCAGCCAGAAGGGCGGGAGCGCGGCGAGCGCCGTCCAGCGGATGACGGCGCCGATGCCACCGGCAACGATGAGCGTTTCCGGCCGAAACCGCGCCGACCAGGTGCCGAGGAACATCAGGAAGCCGACTTCGGCGAGCGTGCCGATGTTCCACAGCACCGAGATTTCCTTCGACGACATGCCCTGCTGGTTGGCCCAGACCAACGACCCCGAAGTGTAGAGGAAGCCGGCGCTGGCCTGGATCAGCCCGGCGGCGAAGATGAACAGGGTGAAGTTCGGGTTGCGCAGCATGCCGAAGCCGGCCGACAGCCGCTCGCCGAACGGCTGGGCGATTTCGGCGCGGGCCAGCACCGGCTCCTTCGGCATCCAGGCGCTGCCGCCGATCATCAGCGCCGAGATGACCAGCATGAAGCCCCAGATCGGCCAGAAGGCGCCTGACCAGTCGTTCAATACGCCGACGACGGTGGTGCCGACGACGAACGCCACCGAAGCCAGGCCGCGGGCGACGCCATAGCCGGGCTTGCCGGTGCGCGTCAGCCGCAGCAGCGCCGTCTCGACCACCGGCAGCAGCCCCCAATAGGCGATGTCGAGGATCAGGATGACGGCGAAGACCGCGACGAAGCTTTCGAGGAAATACAGCACCGCGAAGCCGACCGTCAGCAGGATGGTGAACATGAACAGCGGTGCGCGGCGGTCGCTGCGGCCATCGGCCCAGGCGGCGGTCAGTGGCCCGGCCAGCGCCCGGCTGAACCCGGCGATGGCGAGGACGACACCGATTTCGGCGCCGCTGAAGCCGTGCACCTTCTCCAGCCACAGCGGCAGGAAGGGGATCAGGCAGCCGAAGCCGGCGAAGAACAGGCAGGCGAGCCAGGTGGCGCGCACGCCCGGATGAAAAACGCCTGCGGCGGGGGATGCTGTCATGGCCAAGTCATGGCGGCGAAGCGCCGGCCATGCAACGGCGATGGTCACATCACGCGCCACTTCTTCTCCCCTCCCGCTTGCGGGAGGCGTCGGGGGTGGGCACAGCCGCTATGCCGACAGCAACCACCATCCGGAGCCCAGCCCCATGTCCCTCCCCGCCCTTTTCGACCTTTCCGGCCAGATCGCCGTCATCACCGGCTCGTCGCGCGGCATCGGCAAGGCGATCGCCCATCGCATGGCCGAACATGGCGCCAGCGTCGTCGTTTCCAGCCGCAAGGCCGATGTCTGCGAAGCCGCGGTCGCCGAGATCAACGAAGCCGTCGGTCGCGACGCCGCGGTCAGCATCCCCGCCAACATCGCCGACAAGGCCAGCCTTCAAGCGCTGGTGGACGCGACGCGCGCCAGGTTCGGCCGCATCGATCACCTCGTCTGCAATGCCGCCTCCAACCCCTATTTCGGCCCCCAGGCCGGCATCAGCGACGATCAGTTCGGCAAGATCCTGCAGAACAACATCATTTCGAACCATTGGCTGATTTCGATGGTCGCCCCCGAAATGCGCGAGCGCAAGGACGGCAGCATTACCATCATCTCGTCGGTCGGCGGGCTGAAGGCATCGACGGTGATCGGCGCCTATTGCATCTCGAAAGCCGCCGACATGCAGCTCGCCCGCAACCTCGCCGCCGAATATGGCCCGGACAATGTCCGGGTGAACTGTATCGCCCCCGGCCTGATCAAGACCGACTTCGCGAAAGCACTGTGGGACAATCCCGATATCCTGAAGGCCAGCACGTCCGGCGCGCCGCTGCGCCGCATCGGCATTCCCGATGAAATCGCCGGCATGGCGGTGCTGCTCGCCGGCAAGGCCGGCGCTTTTGCCACCGGCCAGTGCTTCGTCATCGACGGCGGCGCGACGATCGCCTGAGGCGGGCCGGCGTCCTCGGCTATCGGCTCAGGCGAGCCGATGGCCGAGGGCCGGCGCATCATTGCAGCTCGAACTGCACCGTCACCGATACCGCCAGTGCCATTTCGCCGGGCACGACCGGAGTCGCATCGGCGGCAGCGGCCTTGGCCATCATCATCATCGGCCGCGGGCCCGGCTCGATCGCAGTGCTTTCGGCGATACTGACGATGCGCTTCACCGCCAGGCCGGCGGCGCGGGCATAGAGCGTCGCCCGCGCCCGTGCCGTCGCCACTGCCGCCGCGCGCGCCTCGTCGAGCGCCGCATCGGCGGCTTCCACCCGGAAATCCGGGCCGGAGAGCTGGTTGGCGCCGACCGCGACCAGCGCATCGAGCAGCCGGCCGGTATCGGCGAGCTTGCGGACGCGGATCGATACATTGTTGCTCGCCTGATAGCCGGTCAGCGCCGGTGGCTGATTCTGGTCATAGCGATATTGCGGCTGCAGGCTGAGCCCGCGGGTCTGGATGTCGCGTTCGGCGACGCCTGCCTTGCGCAGCGCCGCGATGACGGCGGTCATCGCCCGGGCATTGTCGGCCATCGCCGCCTGCGCCGTTGGCGCCAGGGAGACGACACCGCCGCCGACTTCGGCAAGGTCCGGTGCCCGCGCCGCGCGCCCCTCGGCGACGATCGTCAGCAGGGTGCCGGCAACTGGTACCGTTTCGGCAGCAACCGCCGCGCTGGCGACACCGGCCACGGCCAGTGCCGTGGCCGCGCCGATCATCATTCCGCTCCGCATCGATCCTGCTCCTTGATCCTCATGCAGGACGAGTGACGCGGCGGGGCTTGCCGCACGCTGAACGTCAGGCCGAACCTTTGCGCGTCGC
>JAIXZK010000153.1 GCA_027489695.1 Sphingomonadales bacterium | reverse complement strand
ACGCTCTCGGCGCCATCGCGGATCTGGAACACCGTGCCCTGCGGCGCATCGGCGGCGACGCGGATGCCGTGCCAGTCCTCGCCGCCGACCAGCAGCCCGCGCAGCACGCGCGCGGTGATGCCATGGCTGATCGCCAGCACCGGCCGCGCCGGATCGAGGCCGGCAAGCCAGTCGGTCAGCCGCGCCGCGATCGCCGGGAACCATTCGCCGTTCGGCGGCTCGATCTGGAACAGCCGGCGATCGGGGCAGACGATCGGGCCGGTTTCGGCGACGATATCGGCGTAATAGCGCCCTTCCCAGTCGCCGACATCGATCTCCAGCAAGCGATGATCCTGGCGCCAGTCGAAGAACGGCACGCGCAGGTGCTCGCCGACGATGGCGGCCGTCTGCTGGGTGCGGCCGGACGGCGAGACCCACAGGTCGCGGCCGGGCTTTTCCCCGAGCGCTTCGGCGAGCGCCGCGCCCATCGCTTCGGCCTGGGCGATGCCGGCGCGGGTCAGCGGCGTGTGCGCCATATGCCCCTGCATCCGCGCCGCGGCGTTGAAAACGGTTTCGGCGTGGCGGGCGAGGATGATGTCCATGGGGCAGCCTTTACCAGAGCGGTCACTTCGGCACTACCATGGCCGGGCGACCGCGCTATAGTCGCCACCGGAAAAACGCCCCGGAACCATCGCCGGGACAGCCAAGGACGATAAATGAAGGCGACGGTAGAACGCGCGACGCTGCTGAAATGTCTCGCTCACATCCAGTCGGTGGTGGAGCGGCGCAATACCATCCCGATCCTGTCCAACGTGCTGATCGAGGCGCGGGAGACCGGCCTGCGCCTGATGGCGACCGATCTCGACCTGCAGGTCGTTGAAACCATCCCTGCGGCGATCGACCTCAATGGCGCCACCACCGTCGGCGCCCATACCCTCTATGACATCGTCCGCAAGCTGCCCGAAGGCAGCCAGGTCGAACTCGCCGTCGCCGGCGACAAGATGACCATCGTCGCCGGCCGCTCGCGGTTCAGCCTGTCGACGCTGAAGCGCGACGATTTCCCGGTGATCGCCGATACCGAACTGCCGACCGCCTTCACGCTCGCCGCCGGCGACCTCAAGGCGATGATCGATGCGACCCGCTTCGCGATCTCGACCGAGGAAACCCGCTATTATCTCAACGGCATCTACGTCCATGCCGTCGAAGGCGCCGCGCCCAAGCTGCGCGCCGTCGCCACCGATGGCCACCGCCTCGCGCGGATGGAGATCGACCTGCCGGACGGCGCCGCCGCGATGCCCGGCGTCATCATTCCGCGCAAATGCGTCGCCGAGGTCCGCAAGCTGCTCGACGAATGTGCCGAGGATGCGCCCGTCGATATCGCGCTGTCGTCGACCAAGATCCGCTTCCGTTTCTCGGCCGAAGCGACGCTGACCTCGAAGCTGATCGACGGCACTTTCCCGGACTATACCCGCGTCATCCCGACCGCCAACGACCGGCTGCTGCGCATCGACCTGCGCAGCCTGTCCGAAGGCGTCGATCGCGTCGCCGCCATCGCCACCACGGAAAAGACCCGCGCCGTCAAGCTGGCGCTCGGTCGTGACAAGGTCACGCTGTCGGTCACCAGCCCCGAAAACGGCACTGCTGCCGAAGAAGTACCGGCCGAGTACACCTCGCCCGAGTTCGAGGTCGGCTTCAACTATCGCTATCTGCTCGATATCCTCGGACAGGTGCATGGCGACCAGGTCGAAGTCCATCTCGCCGACGCCGCGGCGCCGACGCTGATTCGCGAAGGCGATGATGCGCGGGCGCTGTACGTGCTCATGCCGATGCGGGTCTGACGGAAGCAAGGGCGCCGGAGGCTAATGCCCTCCACTCCCAACACCATGTTCGGCCAGAATATGCCGCACCGAAGGCTGCATTCGGGCATTGTAGCGCGCCAGCACCGGATGTTCACCGCCCGCGCCGAAATGGGTGACGAGGTCGCGTCCCGTCCAGTAATGCAGGGCAAAGCCCGGCGGTTCGGCGACGATCATGTCGCGGCCATCGGGCCGGTCGGGATCGAGGCTGCGGAAATCGATCGCCACTTGCGGTGCCGATGAGGGGCAGACGGCGAGGATATGGCCCTGCCAGGCCGTGACAATGGCGCGGTGCAGATGCCCGGTGACGAGCCGGACGATATGGGAATGGCCGGCGAGCGTATCGGCAAGGCGCTTCACCCAGGGTGCATCGGGGTCCTCGGTCATCCAGCCGCTGCCGGTTTCGATCGGCGGATGATGCAGCATGACGATGGTCGGCTTCGGTGATTCCGCCAGCCTTGCCGCGGTCCAGGCGGCGCGGGCGGCGCAGAAGCCGCCACCGTGGCGGCCGGGCTCATGGGTATCGAGCACCAGGATGCGCAGCGGCCCGGCGTCATGGACATATTGGACATAACCGCCGTTGGTCGGCACTTCTGGCAGCGCCCGGCGGAATTCGTCGCGGTCGTCGTGATTGCCGATCGCCGGCAGCACCGGGAACGGCAGCGCTGCGCAGATCTCCCGGAAAGTCGCGTAGGACGCCGGCGTACCATGTTCGGTCAGGTCGCCGCTGGCGAGCAGCAGGTCGGGCCGCGGTGTCATCGCCAGCAAGGTCGCGACGATCTCGTCGAAGCGCCGGCGGTTCATTTCCGCCGGGTCATCGGGCTGAAAGCCGAGATGAATATCGGTGACCTGTGCGATCAGCATTTGGTGGGCCCGCCATCCCCTTTCCGCCAGCTACGCACGGCAGTGGCAGAGTGACGCAAGCGTGACGACGGCGCAAGCGAGGCGGCGCTGGCCGCCCTCCCGCTGGCGTCGCCGGCTTGCCGCTCCCGCCGCCGGCGCCTACACCCCGGCCATGACGACCCGCCTTGCCATTGGCCTTGCCCAGCTCAACGCGAGCATCGGCGATCTCCAGGGCAATGCCGATGCGATATTGGCGGCGCGCGCCGGCCTGCCCGGCACTGACCTGGTGGTGACGCCGGAGCTTTCGGTGGTCGGCTATCCGCCCGAGGATCTGGTGCGCAAGCCGGCGCTGGTGGCGGCGGCACGCGCCGCGGTCGATCGGCTGGCGGCAGCGACTGGCGATGGCGGCCCGGCACTGCTCGTCGGCGCGCCGCTGGCCGAGGATGGCCGGCTCTACAATGCCGCCTTCCTGCTCGACGGCGGCGCCATCACCGGCATCACCCGCAAGCACGACCTGCCCAATTACGGCACCTTCGATGAAAAGCGCCTGTTCGACGCGGGGCCGCTGCCGGGGCCGCTGGCCTTCCGCGGCGTGCGGATCGGCGTGCCGATCTGCGAGGACATGTGGACGTCGGACGTCACCGAATGCCTCGCCGAAACCGGCGCCGAACTGCTGATCGTGCCCAATGGCTCGCCGTTCGAAGTCGGCAAGGATGATCGCCGGCTGTCGCTCGCCGTGGCGCGGGTCGGGGAGACCGGTCTGCCGCTCGTCTATCTCAACCGCGTCGGCGGCCAGGACGAGCTCGCCTTCGATGGCGCCAGTTTCGTGCTCAATGCCGATCGCGGCCTCGCCTGGCAGCTGCCCGATTGGGAAGAAGCGCTGGCGACGACCTTGTGGACTCGCGCCGGCAATGGCTGGCGCTGCGATCCGGGCACGATCACGCCGCGTGACGAGGACCCGGCCGACATCTACCATGCGATGCTGGTCGCCCTGCGCGATTATGTGAATCGCAACCGCTTTCCGGGCGTCGTGCTCGGTTTGTCGGGCGGCATCGATTCGGCGCTGTCGGCGGCGGTCGCCGTCGATGCGCTGGGCGCGGACCGGGTGTGGT
>JAIXZK010000065.1 GCA_027489695.1 Sphingomonadales bacterium | reverse complement strand
GGGCATGACAGCCCGCAGCATCGGGTGAATTCGATTCTCGTGGCGCTTTCGGTGTTCGCCGGCGCCATGGCCTGGTGGGTGTTCGTGACGACGCTGGCGACGCGATTCCGCGGCCGACTGTCGGACCGGCTGCTGCGCCTGCTCAACCATGGCACCGCGGTCGCCCTCGGCCTGTTCGGCACCGGCGCGGTGGCCGCGGCGCTTTTCGAATAGATTGTTGCAATGCCGGCAGTCTGAAACGGATTTGCTGGCTTCGATCGATACACGCCTGCTATGAAACGGTAATGTATGTTGCGGCGGAGCGTTGCCATGCCTGAAGCTGCGCCGGAACCTGCCGCCATTGCGGCGTTGATGATCCGCTGGCTCACCCATGATCTTGCCAGTCCTGTCGCCACGGCGATGACGGCCAGCGAGCTGCTCGGCGACGAAGGCGATGGTGAAATCAACGAACTGGTGCAGGTTGCGACACGCCGTCTCGCCGCCCGGCTGCGCCTGCTGCGCACGGCGTTCGCGCCCGGCGAATCCGGCATCGGCAATGCCGCGCTGGAGAAGCTGGTGGTTGCCGGCATCGCCGACACCCCGATCACCTGGCAATATGGCGGCGATTGCAACGGCCATGAAGCGGCGATGATCGCCGGAGCCACGCTGCTGCTTGCCGATCTGCGCCGCGGCAGTCCGCTCGAAGTGACGGCGGGCGGTGTGCACTGGGCATCGCCGGGCACCCTGACTGACGCGCTCGTCGCGGCCCTCGCCGGGGCGCCGGCCAGCGATCCGCGCGGCGCGGTCGCCAATCTCGTCGCGTCGGCCGCGGCGAGCGCCGGGCACCGGCTTGCGGTGAGCGACATGGGGATCGCCTGGCGCTGAAGCCTGCGGCGGCAGCGGCGCGTGACAAGCCCGCCGCGTCGGCGCTACCAGGCATGTCATGACAGGATCGATCACCGCCATCGGGCTGATGTCCGGCACTTCCATGGATGGCGTCGATGCCGCGCTGATCGATACCGATGGCGAAGCACAGGTCGTCCCGCGTGGTTTTGTCTTCCTGCCCTATGACGATGAATTCCGCGGCCGGCTGCGCGCTGCCGTCGGCCGGGCGCTCGATCTGGTCCGGCCGGGTCCCGATGCGCTGATCGACGCGGTCGCCGCCGAACTCACCGGGCTGCATGCGATTGCCGTGCAGCAGCTGCTGGCGAAGACCGGCGTGGCGCGCGAGGATGTGGCGATGATCGGCTTTCACGGCCATACCGTCGCGCATCGGCCGGGCACGGCGGCGCGACCGGGGTGGACCTGGCAGATCGGCGACGGCGGCCTGCTGGCAGCGGCGACCCGCCTGCCCGTCTGGTTCGATTTCCGCAGCGCCGATGTCGCCGCCGGCGGCCAGGGCGCACCGCTGGCGCCGGGCTATCACCGGGCGCGCTCGGAAGGGCTCGGTCGGCCGCTCGGGGTATTGAACCTCGGCGGGGTCGGGAATCTGACATGGTTCGCTACGGATGGCCGCTGGGGCAGTTTCGATACCGGGCCGGGCAATGCCCTGATCGACGATTGGGTGCGCGCGATGACCGGCCGCGCCTTCGATGCCGAGGGCGCGCTCGCCGCCGGTGGTTCGGTGCACGAGGATGTGCTGACGGGCATGCTCGACCAGCCCTGGTTCGACGCGCCGCCGCCCAAGTCGCTCGACCGCAACGCCTGGGATGTGCAGGCGGCGCGCGGGCTGTCTGCCGCCGATGGCGCCGCGACGCTGACGGCGTTCACTGCCGAGACGGTGCGGCTGGCGCTCGGCCATGTGCCGCCGCTCTCGCGCCTGCTGGTCACCGGCGGCGGCCGCCACAACCCGGTGCTGATGCGCGAAATCGCCGAGCGGACCGGCGTGCCGACCGACCCGGTCGAGACCGTCGGCTGGAACGGCGACGCGCTGGAAGCCGAAGCCTTCGCCTGGCTGGCGGTGCGCGCCGCGGCCGCCAAGCCGATCAGCTGGCCGGAGACGACAGGTGTGCCACAGGCGATGACGGGGGGGCGGCAGGCGAATTAGGTCACCTTGACCTCAATCGTTACGCGCGTTTCGTCGACACCAAGTCGTCGTGCAGTAAGAGCCTGCAGGACATTTCTGGCTTGGTCCCAGCTCATAGGCGCCTCAATGCTGTCACCGCGATCAGACTCCGATTCATCAACATTGGCAGACATCAGGGTTTCTAAATCGATCCCTATTGAAGCTGCAATACGAGCCAACGTCTCTTGATTCGGTCGGGAACGGCCTGTCTCATAACCATTGTACTGGGTGTTGTGCATCCCCGCGCCGTGAGAAACTTGTTCTTGTGTCATGCCGGCTCTCTTACGAGCGCTTCTAAGAATGTCCTTAATCTCCACTTAGTCCTCCATATTGACTGGAGGTTCCATATATGGCTTCATGACGGGTAAGTAAAGCCTTCAAAAAAGCTTTATTTCAATATTCCATACCCTGCCGCTTACCGCCCGCCGTTGGCCAGCCGCCGGTCGAGATAACCGTCCACCACGCCCATCAGGTCGTCCATCTCGTGCTGGAAGAAGTGGTTGGCGCCCGGGATCGTCGCATGGTCGATGGTGATGTGCTTCTGGGTTTTCAACTTGTCGACGAGCTTCTGCACCGAGGCGCCGGACACGACTTCATCGGCCTCGCCATCGACGATGATGCCGCTCGACGGGCACGGCGCCAGAAAGGTGAAATCATACATGTTCGCCGGCGGCGCGATCGAGATGAAACCCTTGATCTCCGGCCGGCGCATCAGCAGCTGCATGCCGATCCAGGCGCCGAAGGAGAAGCCGCCGACCCAGGTGGTGTGCGCTTCCGGGTTGTACTGCTGCATCCAGTCGAGCGCGCTCGCCGCATCCGAAAGCTCGCCGATGCCATTGTCGAACACGCCTTGGCTGCGACCGACGCCGCGGAAGTTGAAGCGCAGCGTCGCAAAGCCGCGCTTCACGAAGCTGTTGTACATCGCCATGACGATGGGATGGTTCATCGTGCCCTGCGCCGGATGCGGCTGCAGCAGGATGGCGACCGGCGCGCGCGGCCGGCTGGCGGGCTGATAACGACCTTCGAGACGGCCTTCGGGGCCGGCAAAGATGACTTCGGGCATGGGTGACATCCTGACGGTGGCACGAAACGTGCGTTGACGCCTATATGAGGGCCATGGCCGCAATCGCAATGAAAAGCCGCATCTATCTCGATCATGCCGCGACAACGCCGGTGTGCGGGGCGGCGCGCGCGGCGATGCTGGCGGCGCTCGACCTGGTCGGCAACCCGGCGTCGGTGCACGGCGGCGGCCGGGCGGCCAATGCGATCGTCGAAAAGGCCCGCGATGCCATTGCCGCTTGGGCCGAAGTGTCGCCCGAATGCATCATCTTCACCAGCGGCGGCACCGAAGCGCTGGCGCTGGCCCTGCACGGATCGGGCGCGGAGCGGGTCATCGCCGGCGCGACCGAGCACAGCGCCGTTCTGGCGGCGCGCGACGACATCGTCACCATTGCGGTCGATGGCAATGGCATCGCCGACCGGGCGGCGCTGGCGGCCGGCCTTGCACCGGGGCCGGCGCTGGTCGCGATCCAGCACGCCAACAACGAGACCGGCGTCGTCCAGCCTATCGCCGAAATTGCGGCGCAGGTCGCCGCGGCCGGCGGGCAATTGCTCGTCGATGCCGTGCAGTCGGCCGGCAAGCTGCCCCTGCCCGCCGCCGATTTCGTGGCGATTTCGGCACACAAACTTGGCGGTCCGCCGGGTGTCGGCGCACTGATCGTCCGCGATCCCGCGACGCTGCAGGCGGTGCAGCGCGGCGGCGGCCAGGAGCGCGGCCTGCGCGGCGGCACCCCCAATCTGCCCGGCATCGCCGGCTTTGCCGCCGCTGTCGCCGCCGGTCCGCATGACTGGGGGGCGATCGCGGTGCTGCGCGACCGGCTCGAGGCGCGGCTGCAAGGTGAATGGCCCGGGGTCGTCGTCCATGGCGGCCGCAGCCCCCGCCTGCCCCATATCAGCAGCCTTGGCTTGCCCGGTGTCGCTGCCGGCACCCAGGTGATGACGCTCGATCTCGCCGGCTTCATGGTCTCGGCTGGCGCCGCCTGCTCGTCGGGCAAGGTCCATGAAAGCCATGTGCTGCGCGCCATGGCGCTGGGCGCCGCCGCCGGCGAGGCGATCCGCGTCAGCCTGGGGCCAGCAACCACCGCGGCGGAAATCGATGCCTTTGCCGACGCCTGGCTCGCCATGGCGGCTCGATTGACGCCGCGGGTGGCCGCATGACCATGCCGATCTATCTCGATTATGGCGCGACGACGCCGCTCGATCCCGACGTCGCTGCTGCCATGGCGCCCTGGGGCGTCGACGGCTTCGGCAATCCGCACAGCGCGCATCTCTGGGGCTATCAGGCCAGGGCCGCTGTCGAGCTGGCGCGCGGCGAGATCGCCGCCACCATCGGCGCCGCGCCCGAGACGATCGCCTTCACCTCCGGCGCCACCGAAGCGGCGAACTGGGCGCTGAAGGGCGTGCTGACCGCGCCGGGCCAGACCCGCCGCCGCATCGTGACGCTCGCCACCGAGCACAGCTGCGTCCTTGAAACCGCGCAATAT
>JAIXZK010000372.1 GCA_027489695.1 Sphingomonadales bacterium | reverse complement strand
GCCGAGCGGGGTGGGGGTCCCACTTCCGTCTTCAGAGAACCACCCCCACCCCGCTCGCGCTGAAGAAGCGCGAGTCGCCCTCCCCGCAAGGGGGAGGGAGTGGTTCTTCATTCCACCGCTCTTCAGCGATCCTGTCCACCACCCGGCCGGGGATAAAGCGCCGCCAGCGTGCCGCCCACCGCCGGGATGACCGCGCGGTCGAGCGGCTGCTGCCGGCTCCAGTCGACCCGGCGGGCGCTGACCGTGATTGGCCCGCGATTAAAACGATCGGGGTTGCCGTTGAGCGAGTGATAGTTGCCGCCCGGCGTGACGCGATTGGTGTCGAGCCAGGGGATTTCGGCATCGCCGGTGATCCCGGCGGCTTTGAGCGCCGCTGCCAGCACGGGCGCCGGATCGGCGCAGAGCCGGCCGTAATCGAGCATCGCCACCGGATGCTCGCGGGCCAGCCGGCGCGCCAGCTGCTCGACCTTCCACCAATCAGCGGCGGCGGCGGGCACGCCCGGGCGTGCCATGTCCGTGCCCAGCCCGGCGTCGAACTTGCGCGATCGCCACGAGGCGATGACGTCGCTCGGGTGCCGCCACAGGTGCAGCATGCGGCTGGCCGGCGCGGTGGCGAGCAGCCAGGCGCGCGGCCCGGCCTTTGATGAATCGACGAGGATCGGCTTGCCGGCGGCGCGGACGACGGCGGCCATGATGGCGAATTGCGGAGCGAGGAAGGCGGTGACTTCGGGGTCGTCGCGCAGCCGGTCGAGGCGGAAGCCCGCCTGGGCGATGCGCGCGGTCCGCGCCACCTGGGTTTCGCGGCGGGCGAGGTCGGCGCATTCGGCCGGCCCGATGCCGGCATCGGCGAGCACGCCCTGCCAGAAGGGATCGTCGGGCAGCGACAGGCCGCAGCTGCAGGTGATCTGGTCGTGCGGGAGCCGCCACAGGACATGGAATTCGCCGACCGCGACGAAGCGCGGCGAAGCGTGCAACAGCCGTTCGACCAGCGTCGATCCGCTGCGGCCCGAGCCGGAGATGTAGAGAAGTTCCAAAGATTCCGCCCGCCCGACCGCGCGAATTTGGCAGTCCGGGCCGTCTAGCAGCCGGTTCGATGAATTCACATGACAATCTCGTGACGGTTCCGTTGCGACGCGACATGGGTCATGCAATCGCGCCAGCCCTCTGTTACGGGCCGCGCCATGCAGCAGGGGCAGAGATTCGGCACGCTCGACAGCTTGCGGTTCGTCGCCGCGGCGCTGGTGCTGGTGCAGCATCTGTTCGAAGGCCGCCCGGGCTGGATGGGGGACAATGTCGTGCCGCTGGGGCCCGGGGTCGCCGGCGTGGCGCTGTTCTTCTTCATCAGCGGCTATGTCATCCCGCTGTCGGTGGGGCGTGGCCTGCAGCCGGTGCCGTTCGCGGTGCGGCGGCTGTTCCGCATCTACCCGCTTTACCTGGCGGCACTGCTGTTGCTGCTGGTGCTGGGGACGAGCGGGGCATTGCCGCGCTGGGCCGACATGGCGACCGCCTCGCCGTGGCGCTGGCTCGCCAATCTGCTGCTGGTCCAGGATTTCGTCCGCCAGCCGGCGTTTCTCGGCGTGGCCTGGACGCTGATCATCGAACTGCTCTGGTATGCGCTGTTCGCCGCCGCGCTGCACCGCTTCGGGGCCCGCGCCGCCGAAGTGCTCGACCGGACGGCGCCATTGCTGCTGCTGCTGGCGGCGGCGGCGTCGCTGCTGCTCGGCGTGCGCCTGCCGCTCGGCCGGCCGACGATGATCTATGCCGCCATCCTCGGCTATCAATGCTTTCGCCATGGCCGGGGCGAGATTTCCGGGCGCCGGCTGGCGCAATCGGTGGCGATCTTCGCGGCGGTAACGCTGATCACGACCGCGATCGCCTTCGGTGTTTTCCGGCATCCCACCATCACCCTGGCGCAGGCGATGGGGCCCTGGCTGCTTGCCACGATTGTCTTCGTCGGCGTCGTCACCGTGCGGCCGGTGCGGGAACTCGCCTTACTACGGCGCGGACTGCTGCCGCTGCTCGGCGCTGCGAGCTATTCGCTCTACCTGCTGCACCCCATCGCGATCGCCGCTGCCGACCATTACGCGCCGGCGCCATGGCGGCTGGCGGCGGCGTTGGCGCTGACGGCGCTGCTCGCCTTTCTCGGCTATCGCGGCATCGAGCGGCCCGGCATCGCGGCGGGTCGCCAGGTGGCGCGCCGATTTGCGGCGGCTGCCGGATGATCGCCGCCGGTCCCGCCATGCCTCCCGTTCCGCGCCTGCCCTGGCTCGACGCGGCGCGGGGGATCGGCATCCTGCTGGTCGTCACTGGCCATGCGCTCGGCGGGCTGATCGATTCGCCGCTGGGGGCCGGGGCGGCGTGGCTGCGGCCGATGCTGCTCGCCATCTACACCTTCCACATGCCGCTGTTCTTCCTGCTCGCCGGCGTGCTCGTCGATGGCCGGCTGGCGCGCGACCCCGGCGGCTTCCGCGCCGGGCTGTGGCGCAGCATCGCCTGGCCCTATTTCCTGTGGTCGGCGGTGCAGATCACGCTGATCTACAGCCTCGGCCGCATCGTGAACACGCCGGTGGCGAACTATGGCGCCAGCCTGGCCACGCTGCCGTGGCAGCCAGTGGCGCAATTCTGGTTCCTGCACGCGCTGTTCCAGTTCCACCTCCTGTCGCTGCTGCTGTGGCGCCGGCTGGGGCCGGCGGCGTTCCTGCTGCTGATGCTGGCGCTGAAGCCGCTGGCGACGCTGGTCGACCTGCCCGATGCGCTGCGGCTGGCCGCCGGCCAGGCGCCTTTCTACGGCATCGGCGTGGTGATCGGCACCGCCGGGCTGGCGCGGGCCTTTGTCGATCGGCCGACGGCGTTCCGGCTGCTGCTGTTGCCGCTGGCGGCGGCGATGGTGGCATTGGCGCTGGATCGCGCGCCGGGCCTGCGTCCCGATCTCGACATCGCGACGGCGCGGGCCTCGGCGCTGGCGACGCTGGCCTGGTCGCTGCCGCTGCTGCCGGCGGCGCTGTCGGGCCTGGCCGCGGTGGTGGCGCTGGCCAGCCTGGTACGCGGCCGGCTGGCGACCGTGCTGGCGTTCCTCGGCAAGCGTTCGATGGCGATCTACATCCTGCACATCATGGCGGTCGCCGGGACCCGGATTGTCAGCCAGCGGCTGGGGCTGCACGATCCGGCGCTGCTGCTGGCGCTGACGGT
>JAIXZK010000420.1 GCA_027489695.1 Sphingomonadales bacterium | reverse complement strand
TGCCATCGGCTAAGCCTTGGTGCAAGATATGTCAACATGACTGTCCCAAATCGCCAGCCGCCCCGCCCGGCCCCCGCCCGCACCGCGCTGCCGCCGGTGACCGCCTCGCCGCTCTATCTACGCGAGGACGAGATCCGCCGCGGCATCGAGCTGCTCTATTTCGGCTATACCAACATGGTGCGTGGCGCCGACGCGATCCTGGCCGGCGAAGGCCTGGGCCGGGCGCACCACCGCGCGCTCTATTTCATCGCGCGCCGCCCCGGCCTGCCCGTCGGCGAGCTGCTGCGGCTGCTGGCAATCACCAAGCAATCGCTCAGCCGGGTCCTTACCGAACTCCAGTCGCGCGATCTGGTCGAGCAGCGCGTCGGCAGCAGCGACCGCCGCCAGCGGCTGCTGCGGCTGACGACAGCGGGCACGACGCTGGAAAGCCGGCTGTTCGCCGAACTCGAGACCAGCATGGCCGCCGCCTATGGCGAAGCCGGCCAGGCCGCGGTGACCGGCTTCTGGGCAGTGCTCTCCGGGCTGGTGCCCCCCGCCGACCGGCCGATGGTCGAAGCCCTGCCGCGCGGGTGAGCGACGCCGCCGCCCCGGCCGTGCTTGTCGATGGCGACGCCTGCCCGGTGAAGGACGAGGTCTACCGGGTCGCGGTTCGCCATGGCATCGCCGTCATCCTGGTCAGCAACAGCGGCATGAGGCAGCCGGCCCACCCGCTGCTGTCGCAGATCATCGTGTCGGACGGTTTCGACGCCGCCGACGACTGGATCGCCGCGCGCGCCGGTCCCGCGACGATCGTCATCACCGGCGACATCCTGCTCGCCGATCGCTGCCTCAAGGCCGGCGCCACGGTGCTCGCGCCAAACGGCCGGGCGTTTACCGCGGCGTCGATCGGCGGCGCCATCGCGACGCGGGCGATCATGGCCGATCTGCGCGTCGCCGCCGATGGCATCACCGGCGGCCCGCCGCCGTTCGGCAAGGCCGACCGCTCGCGCTTCCTGGACGCCCTCGATGCGGCGCTGGTGCGGCTGCGAAGGGCGGCGTAGCGCTGCCTGGAGGTCTGGCCAGCGGTCAAGCGAACCAGGAATCTTGCCTCCGGCGGCTGGGGCCTCAGGCCCCAGACCCCATATTGTTGGCTGCGGGCTCTTTCTGCACCGCCCGGTCTGAAGGAATCAGTCAAAAAGGGGTCTGCGGCCCAAGGCCGCAGCCGCCGGAGGCATCCTGCTCTCGCGATCAGCCCGAAAGCGCCCGCGACCGTGCCGCCGCCGCGGCAACGGTTTCCGCCAGCACCGGCGCCAACCCCGGTTGCAGCACCGCCAGCCCCGCCGCGGTGGTGCCGCCGGGCGAGGTGACGCGCTCGCGCAAGGTGCCCGCCGGTGCCGGATCGACCGCCGCCAGCGCTGCCGCGCCGGTCACGGTGCCACGCGCCAGCCGCATCGCCAGCACCGGATCGAGCCCGGCCGCGACGCCCGCCGCGGCCAGCGCCTCGATGAAAGCAAAGACATAGGCCGGGCCGGAGCCCGACACCGCGGTGAGTGCATCGAAATCCGTTTCGGCATCGAGCCAGACGGTCGCGCCGGCCGGTCCGAACAGCGCTTCGGCGGCACCCTGGGCGATATCGCCGGCGCTTGTGTACAACCCTGTCACCCCCTGGCCGATCGCAGCCGGCGTATTGGGCATGGCGCGGACCAGCGGCGAGCGCGGGAACAGCGCCGCCAGCTCGTCGGTCGTCACCCCGGCCATGACCGAAACGACCAGCGTCAACGGGCCGACCCGATCGAGCAGCGGCGCCACCGCGGCGCGCCAGGCCTGCGGCTTGACGGCCAGAACGAGCACATCGGGGCTGCCCTCGGGCGGTGTCGCGCTGGCAACAGCCCCCGGCGGCAGCGCGCGCGGTTGTGGATCGATGACGGCAACCGGGCCCATGCCCTCGGCCAGCCAGCGCGCCAGCAGCGCGCCGCCCATGTTGCCGCAGCCGAGCAGCCAGACCGGCGCGGGGACAGCAGCCGTCACGACGCGAACTGCCCGCTCACGCCTCTCCGACGGTCTCGAGCAGGGCCGCCGCCATGGCGTCGGCGGGCGAGCGATCGGCGAACATCACCAGCTGGAAAACCGGATAATAGCGTTCGAATTCATCGACCGCCGCCTCCACCAGCACTTCGGCCTGGCCGATGGTCAGGTCGACTTCCTCCTCGTCCTCGTCATTGTCGAGCAAGGTGGCGTGACGGAACAGGATCGAGCCATCGGAGGACCACAGTTCGAAATGCCCCATCCACAATTGTTCGTTGATGAGACCGATGGTTTCATACAGCGCCAGGCGGCGGTTTTCGGGGGCGGTGAGATCGGCGCGGGCGATGATCTGGAGAACGCGTTCTTCCTCGCGCCACAGCGCGCGGAGCTGGTAGGTGGCCCAGCCGGCCTTTACCGAGGTGCTGATTTCTTCATCTCCGCTGCGTTCGAACGCCCAGCCATTGGCATCGAAGACATGTTCCAGCATGTCGATCGGGGCCGCAGGTGCCGGCGTGTAGTCCATGTCGATATAGCTCATGTGGCTTGTCCCCCGACCCGCCCCAAGCTGACCTTGGTGACCGCAGGCTGCGCGCGCCCGGCCGATTCGGCAAGAAACCGACTCGGCGAGCGGTGAATAAACCTGTGGATAAAGCCGATCAGGCCAGCTTTTCCACATAAATTGCCGGCTCTTGTCGCGTTTGCGAAACGAATTCGGCACGAAGCGCGGCCAGTTCGGCCTTGAGCACTTCCACGGCTTCCCGCGCCGCCGCGGCATTGGCCTTTACCGCCTCGAATTCGTCGCGGCTGACGGCATCGTCACTGCCGACGAACTCGCGGGCGCGGCGGCGGGCGGCATCTTCCATCTCGCGGCCGACGCCGGCCAGCGTGCCGAGCGCCGAGGTCGCGACCTTGGAGAAGTCCTCGAACAGCTTGTTGTCGCTCTGCATCGGTCACACCTCCAGTTGGAATTCGTCGGCGGTCGGGTTGAACCGCCAGATATCGGCATTCAGTGCGCCGGCAAAGCCCAGCCAGGCACAATAAGGCACCAGCAGCCACGCCGCCAGCCGGTTGACCCGCGCCGCCAGCAGCACCGTCACCACCGCGACGACGAACATGGCGACGATCAGCAGCAGCGCCGGCAGGATCAGATGTTCCCGGAAGAACAACGGCGACCAGCAGAGGTTGAGCACGATGCCGAGGCCGAACACCGCCAGTGCCGCGCCGCGCCCGCGCCGGCCGTGACTGCCCCAGAGCAGCGCCGCGGCAACGGCAAGCAGCGTGTACAATATGGACCAGGCGATCCCGAACACCGGCCCCGGGGGCTGGGCCGCCGGCAGCACCAGCGTCTGGAACCAGGCATTGTCCTCGGTCGATCCCGCGATCCGCGCCGAAAGTCCGCCAAGGAACAGCAGCAGCGGCACCAGGACAGCCAGGGCCCGCAGGAAGGATCCGCGCGCCAGCGGCGGCAAAACTCTACTCATCAGCTTGCCATAGCGCATCGTTGCCAAGTGTGACAGTCCCGCCACCCGCTGCGGCATTGCGCATCGCCGGGGCCTGCGCCAATGCCGAACCGCAACGACAGGAGAAGGACAGTCCGATGACGGTAATTGCCATCATTTCCGGCATGCAGGCCGAAATCGACGCCTTCGCCCCCGGCCTTGGGGAAACCAGCGATCACCATGGCCTCGCCGTGCGCCGGCTCGACTGGCATGGCAAGACGGTGGTGCTGGCGTCGGCCGGCATCGGCAAGGTCCATGCCGCGCTGGCAACGACCGCCATCGCCATCGGCTTCCGCCCCGGCCTGGTGCTGGCGCTGGGCACCGCCGGCAGCCTCAACGCCAGCGATGGCGCACCGCGCTGGCTTACCGGCGCCGTCCAGCATGATTATGGCGCCGCCCGCCACGATGGCTTCGTCACCTATGCCGCCGGCACGCTGCCGCTCGGCCCGGCCAGCGCGCCGCCCTTCGCCGGCCTCGCCCAGCCCACCGGCCTCGGCCTGGCCGAAGCCATCATCGCCAGCGGCGATTGCTTCGTCGAAGCCCCGGCGCTCGCCGCCCGGGTTCGCGGCGACCACGGCGCCTGCCTGATCGACATGGAAACCGCCGCCATCGCCCAGGCCGCCACCCTGCTCGGCCTGCCCTGGGCCGGCATCAAGGCCGCCAGCGACGACGCCAATGCCGCCAGCGCCGAGAC
>JAIXZK010000284.1 GCA_027489695.1 Sphingomonadales bacterium | reverse complement strand
CCTCAAGGCGCTGCCCGATCGCCACCTGCCGCCGAAAATCCTGGGAGTCCGCTGGTGATCCTTTCCGTCCTCGACCAGACGCCGATCGCTGTCGGCACCACCGCGGCGCAGGCGCTGGCCAATTCGATCGACCTGGCGCGGGCTTGCGAGGCGCTTGGCTATCACCGCTATTGGCTCGCCGAGCATCACGCCTCGCCGGCGCTGGCCGGATCGGCGCCGGAAATCCTGATCGGTGCCGTCGCCGCCGCCACGTCGCGCATGCGCGTGGGTTCGGGCGGGGTGATGTTGCCGCATTATTCGCCGCTGAAGATCGCCGAGCAATTCTCCCTGCTCGCCGGGCTGCACCCGGGCCGCATCGATCTCGGCCTCGGCCGCGCCCCGGGCAGTGACCAGCGGACGGCCGTGGCCCTGCAGCAGGACCGCCGCCAGCACGCGCCCAATGCCTTTCCGCAGCAGCTCGCCGAGCTGATCGGCTATCTCGAGGACAGCCTGCCCGCCGGCCATCCCTTCGCCGCCTATGCCCGCACCCTGCCCGGCCTGCCGGAAGCGCCCGAGCCCTGGGTGCTCGGCTCCTCGCCGGACAGCGCGGTCTTCGCCGGCGATCTCGGCCTGCCCTATTGTTTCGCCGATTTCATCAATGCCCGGGCCGGCGACATTGCCGCCGCCTATCGCCACCGCTTCGTCGCGCGCCGGCCGGGTGATACGCCGAAGGTGATGGTCGCGGTCTGGACGATCTGCGCCGAAACCGATGCCGAGGCGGCGCGGCTGGCGCTGCCGGCGCGGATGATGTTCGCGCACCTCTTCGGCCTCGGCCAGTCGATCCCGGTGCCCGATGTCGACACCGCACAGGCATGGCTCGCCGCCAATCCCCATCTCGATATGGCCCGCGGCAACCGCCGCGTCGTCGCCGGCTCGCCCGAAACCGTCCGCGCCGGACTGCGCGAAGCCGCCGCCGATTATGGCGCCGACGAGGTGATGCTGGTCAACATCCTCCACGACCACGCCAGCCGCCGCCGCAGCTATGCGCTCGCCATGCAGGCGATGACCGGGCTGGCGCGCGCGGCCTGAACCTGGGCGACTGACACCCGAACCCGCTCCTGCCGAGCGCAGTCGAGGCACGCCCCGAACCTCCGGGCGTGCCTCGACTTCGCTCGGCATGAGCGGGGTAGAGACGCTTCGAAACCACGCCCACCCTTGACACATGCTGCGCTGCAACGTGAAGAAGCGCGGCGCACAGGGACAGTCATGGCCAAGCCGAAACGCATCCTCGCCATCGCCTCGGGCGGCGGCCATTTCGTCCAGCTGCTGCGGCTGCGCCCGGCCTGGGCGGGGCATGACGTCAGCTATGCCACCGTCCACGCCGACATGGCCGCCGAAGTCGCGCCGGCGCGACTGATGACCTTCCGCGATGTCAGCCGCGCCGATTGGTGGCGGCTGCCGCTGACCCTTTTCGATATCGCCATCATCCTGCTGCGCGTCCGCCCGCAGGTGATCGTGACGACCGGCGCGCTGCCGCCGCTCCTCGCCCTCGCGCTGGTCAAGCCGTTCGGGGTGCGCACGCTCTGGGTCGATTCGATCGCCAATTCGGAAGTGCTGTCCGGCTCCGGCGGCCATGCCGGCAAGGTCGCCAGCCAGGTCGTCACGCAATGGCCGCACCTGGCGCAGCCGGGTGTCGATTGCTGGGGGTCGGTGTTGTGAGCGGCGTCTTCGTCTCGGTCGGATCGATGATGCCCTTCGATCGCCTGGTGCAGGCGATGGACGAATGGGCCGCCGCCAACCCCACCGTGCCGGTCGAAATCCAGATCGGCCGCGGCGCCTATGAACCGCGCCATGCGAAGTGGCTGCGGCTGATGCCGGTGGCCGAATATCGCGCCCGGGTGGAGGGCGCGCGGCTGTTCGTCGCCCATGCCGGCATGGGATCGATCATCGCGGCGATCGAGGCGGGCAAGCCGCTGCTGATGCTGCCGCGGCTGCAGGCGATGGGCGAGCACAATACCGATCACCAGCTGGCGACCGCGGTCAATGTCGGCAACCGGCCGGGCCTGCACGTGGCGGGCGACGCCGACGACCTGAAGATGCGCGCCTCGGCGTTGCTGGCGGACACCGGCACCCCGCCGGCGCCGATCGAGCGTTTCGCCGATCCCGCCTTCACCGCGCGCATCCGCGCCTTCATCGAATCCTGATGCCGCTTTTCGCAATCGAGCCGGCCGGCGAGGACCGTTTCGAGATCACCGTCGCGCCGCATCTCTGCGTCGGCCCGGCGGGACGCGAGTTCCTGTTCGGCGGCGCCGGGCTGGGGCTGGGCATCGCCGCGCTGGAGGCGGTCACCGGCCGCCCGACGGTCTGGGCGGCAGCGCAATATCTCAGCTACGCCCGGCCGGGAACACGGCTGCAGTTGCAGGTGACGGTGCCCGTCGCCGGCAACCACACCAGCCAGGCGCGGGTCGTCGCCACCACTCTCCCCTCCCGCACGCGGGAGGGGTCGGGGGTGGGGCAGTCCGCCGCAGAACTACACGAGGCCGGCCCACCTCCCGGCACCGAAATCTTCACCGTCAACGCCGCGCTGGGCGGCCGGCCGCACGACATGGCCGGGCAATGGGCGACGATGCCGGACGTGCCCCGCCCGCTCGATTGCCCACCCGTGGTTCATGGCTGGCCGCGCACCGGCAGCGACATGCACGGCAATTTCGACGAGCACGTCGCCGCCGGCCGCTTCGGCGTGGCGCGCACCACCGGCGGCCCCAGCGAGGACGGCATCGCCCGGCTCTGGGTGCGGCCGCGCGGACGGGCCTTCGGCTTCGATCGCCCGCACCTCGCCGTGGTGGCGGATTTCCTGCCCTCCGGCCTCGGCAACGCGCTCGGGGCCGCGGCCGGCGGCAACAGCCTCGACAACACCATCCGCTTCGGCCGCTCGGGTTCGACCGAATGGGTGCTGCTCGACATCCGCATCCACGCCGTCGTCGACGGCTTCGCCCATGGCCGGCTGCACCTGTTCGCCGAGGACGGCACGCTCCTGGCGACGGCAAGCCAGTCGATGATCTTGCGGCTGCATTAGGGTGTCACCAGGTAAGGTAGCCCAGGACTGCTAACGGACCCAGTTATCGCCGTTCGCGGCGCTGCATGCGAATGGCCGCTCCAAAACTCCAGACGTCCCAATCGACTTCATCGAGTTAGGCTCCACAGTTGAAGCCTCCGCCGAACCCGGGACGCTTCACTCGCCGGTTGCACGGTCCAGCTGGGCAGCGATTGGCACACAACCTCCCACATCAAGCCTAGTTGCCAACCCCCGTCATGCGATTCTGCGCCCAGGGGAAAAGCACTATCACCCAGGGAGAAAAAATGTTCTCCCTGGATGGTTGACTAACACTCCAGGGATCGCCACTATAGTCGAGCGGCAACGTCGCCGTAACAAAAAAAGCCGGAGCGGCTGCTACCGCTCCGGCTTCGACACAAGGTGCTAACACAATGTCGTATTTGAATAATATTCTTTCGTCAACCCGTATTGATGTCCTTGCTGGGCTCAACCTGGGCTCCGAGACGCTCACCCTCAAGCTGCCTATCGGGCAGTTCATCGACATGTCCGAGGTGCCAAACGACGGCGCGGTCGGGCCGGAAGAAGTCGCTCAGCGCGGCCTTGACCGTGCACATGCTCAGAAGTTGGCAGTCTATGTTCTGAAGGGCTTGGTTGCCACGTCACGCAATTTGCGACGGCTTCATAAGCGGGGCGTCGAGGCGCACGACCTGGTGCTTAGCCGCTTGGGGTCGCAGCCCTACTACTCCCTCCAACCCATTGTCGTGAACATCCCCGTCACGATGGAAGCGCTCGATCCGACCGTTCAGAAGAACGTGGTCGGGGATGACCTCACCGTACGCGTCCGACTGCCTGTCGGCACCGTTATGTGGGTGATCGATGGTCAGCACCGGCGTTGGGGCATGAACTTAGTGCTCGAGTTTCTGCGCCATGTCCTGACTCATCGGGCGTATCCCAAGAAGGGCTCGCTCTATCCGGCGGCCACTACCGGCCAGATCACGCCTGATGAACTTGAGGTGTGGCGCGACGCACAGATGCTGGCTCTTCAGCATTGCACTGTGTCCGTCGAAGCCCATGTGGGTCTCGACACTGAAGCCCAGCGCCAGTTGTTCCACGACCTCAACAACCTCGGTAAAACGGTCTCCGCGAGCATGGCCTTTGACTTCGACAACTCGAACCCGGTCAACTTGTATATCAAAGAGACGCTGATCGATGGAGGGGTTCTCACGGCGCCCGTGTCGGACAAGGACATTGGCGACTGGAGCGCTCACGATGGTTCCATGGCCCGCAAGGACATTGTCGCAGTCAACTCCATTCTCTTCCTGAACAAGACAAACCCAAAGGGCGCCAATCCTGTTCAGGTCGAGCGCATGGCGGACGATGCGACCCGCCTGTGGGAAGCTATCTCGGCGATTAACGGGTTCGGCGAGCGTGGTGCGAAGCTGAAGACGGTTGCCGCGCAGCCGGTCGTCCTTAAGGCCCTGGCCAAGCTGGTCTACGACTTCGCGATCGGGCGCAAGGCTGATGCCGGGCATCTGGAGACGCTGCTCTCGGGCATCGCTGGAATCGACTTCAGCCATGCTAATCCCATGTGGCGCTACTACGAGTTGAGCCGTGACGAGCGTGCCCGCCTGGTCCCCGGTCTTAGCGACTACCTTCCCGACGACGATGGGAACCGCGACGTGGGCGGCACTGACGAGGAGGGACGGATGCGTTTCGGTGCTAAGCACAACGACATCTATCCGATCCTGGGCGACATGATCCGGTGGAAGCTTGGCTTGCCTAGCCGGCAAGGTGAAGAGGAGGCCACCGAGGCGCCCTGATCCAGAAGCAGAATCAACGGGAAGGGCGGGATTACACATCCCGCCCTTTTTGCTTCCAGCAGCTGACGACGAATTGAGAAGTGTTCATTACGCTTCCACGTTTGCCATGCATCGCATGGCGTCTGCCGCCTTTTGGCACGCGTTCTGCACGCCTCGATAGCCATTGTACCCGCCTAAGCGAGCCGGTCGGCCGCCTCCACTCGGCAGAAGGCCTCCGGGTGCCTTTTACGACTGGACCCGCCGCCCTGTCCTACGCATCCTTCTTCTGGCTAAGTTGCGGGGTGAATCGATCAACCATCTCGACATGTGCCGATACGCCCAGGCGCAACGCAATCCAGCCGGCAATTACGATAGATGCCCTGGCGCTTTCCGATTCCGGCATCTCTGGCGGGCGGTCTTTCAGGGCCGCGACGGCGGCAAGCGCGAAAGTTGCACAAGAGGGAAATCGACTGAACTTCGGTGAACTTCCGCGCCCGTCGCCCCCGATCGCGGGCGCTGCACGGCGCCAGCCTGTGCCACGCGAAAACCGCGATTCCGCTGATCTTCGTGAACTTCCGATGGGGCCGGCACCCACCCCCGACCCCTCCCGCAAGCGGGAGGGGAGGCGGCTGGCCGGGGCGGGTTACGCTGGCGGCATGAAAATCCGGTCCGCCACCCTGCCGCTTCTCTCGCTCCTGCTCGCCGCCCAGGCCGCCGCCGGGCCGCCATCGGCGGCGACGCGGGCTGACAATGCGGCGCTCGCAGCGACGCTCAACTTCGCTGACGGCCAAGATTTCGCCTTTGCCGAAAAAGGCTTTCTCGCCGGGCCGGTGGCGCCGCAGTTGCGCGACAAGGCCGGCGCCGTGCTGCGCGATTTCGCGGCGGACGCGCAGTTCCGCGGCGAAGCGCCGGCCAGCGTCAACCCCAGCTTGTGGCGCAACGCCTCGCTGCTGGCCCGCGCCGGGCTGTTCCAGGTCAGCGACGGCATCTGGCAGGTGCGGGGATACGACCTTTCCAGCATGACGATCATCCGCGGCAAGAGCGGCTGGATCCTCGTCGATCCGCTGACCACGGTGGAGGCGGCGGCGGCGGCGCTGGCGCTGGTCAATGCGACGCTGGGCGCGCGGCCGGTAGTGGCGGTGATCTACACCCACAGCCATGCCGATCATTTCGGCGGGGTCGCTGGCGTCACCTCCCAGGCCGATGTCGATGCCGGCAAGGTCGCCATCATCGCGCCCGAACATTTCATGGAACATGCCATTTCGGAGAACGTCATCGCCGGGCCGGCGATGATCCGCCGCGCCGTCTACATGTTCGGGGCGCTGCTGCCGGCGGGGCCGGAGGGGCATGTCTCGGCAGGGCTCGGCCCGGTACGCACCGGCGGCACCATCTCGATCATCGCGCCGACCGACGAGATCAAGGCCGGCAATGACACCCGCAGCATCGATGGCGTCCGCTTCGAATTCCAGCTGACGCCGAACACCGAGGCGCCGGCGGAGATGAACTTCTACCTGCCCGACTTCAAGGCGCTGTGCATGGCCGAGAACGCCAATGGCGCCATGCACAATCTGCTCGCCCCGCGCGGCGCGCTGGTCCGCGATGCGAAGGGCTGGGCCGATTATCTGCTCGCCGCGCGGCGGCGCT
>JAIXZK010000020.1 GCA_027489695.1 Sphingomonadales bacterium | reverse complement strand
TCGTCGAGCAGATCGAACGGGTCGCGGCCTTCGCGATCGACCTTGTTGATGAAGGTCAGGATCGGCACGTCGCGCAACCGACAGACTTCGAACAGCTTGCGGGTCTGCGCCTCGATGCCGCGCGCCGCGTCGATCACCATCACGGCGGAATCGACGGCGGTCAGCGTGCGATAGGTATCTTCCGAGAAGTCCTCGTGGCCCGGCGTGTCGAGCAGGTTGAACACCGTGCCGCCGCGCTGGAAGGTCATCACCGAGGAGGTGACGGAAATGCCGCGCGCCTGTTCGATCTTCATCCAGTCCGATCGCGCCCGGCGGTTCTGGCCGCGGGCACGGACTTCGCCGGCCATGTGGATGGCGCCGCCGAACAGCAGCAGTTTCTCCGTCAGCGTCGTCTTGCCGGCGTCGGGGTGCGAGATGATCGCGAAGGTGCGCCGTTCGGGGATGCTGGTCATGGCCGTGACGGCGCCATGGCAGGCTGCGGGGCGGAGCGCAATGGCGGCAAGCCCCCCGCAACGATCGCGGAAGTGCGGTTTTGCGCCGGATCGACTCGGCGGCGCGACCATTTGAAGACAAGAGGGCTTTTCTTCTGGCGCAATCGCGTATTAATGTTGCGCAGCTTGGCGGGGCAAAGGACAGCGCATTGCGCATCGGGTTCGGCACATCGACAGGAAGGGCGCTTTCATTGGCGCTGGTGCTGCTCGCCGGTGCCGCCTCGCCGATCGTTGCCACCCCGGTCGCCGCCGCCAGCCTCTATACCGTGCCCAAATATGCCGCGATCCTGATCGATGCACAGACCGGCGAAGTGCTCTACGCCCGCCAGGCCGATGCCCGGCGCTACCCCGCCTCGATCACCAAGGTGATGACGCTCTATGTGGCGTTCGAGGAACTCGCCGCCGGCCGGCTGCACGAAGACGACCGCATCACCATCTCGCGCAATGCGGCCTGGGCGCCGCCGTCGAAGCTCGGCCTGCGCCCCGGCGCCACCATCGGCGTGCGCGAGGCGATGGGCGTGCTGGTGACGCGATCGGCCAATGATATCGCCATCGCGCTCGCCGAACATCTTGCCGGCAGCGAAAGTGCCTTTGCGGCGCGGATGACCGAGACGGCGCGCCGGCTCGGCATGAGCCGTACGATCTTCCGCAACGCCAGCGGCCTGCCCGACCCCGGCCATGTGACGACGGCACGCGATATCGCCACGCTCAGCCGGGCGCTGGTTCGCGACTTCCCCGATCGCTATCGCCTGTTCTCCACCGTCACCTATGACTATGAGGGCCGGGCAATCGACAATCACAACAAGCTGCTTGGCGTCGTCCCCGGCGTCGATGGCATCAAGACCGGCTATACCGCCGCCGCCGGCTTCACCCTTGCCGCCTCGGCGCAGCAGAACGGCCGGCGCCTGATCGCGGTCGTCCTCGGTGGTCCGAACCGCTTCCTGCGCGACGGCAATGTCACCGATCTGCTCGATGCCGGCTTCACCGTGCTCGAACGCCGCGCCTATGGCGAAATCACCACGGTCGCCGCCAATTTCGCCGAGCCCGATGATCTTTCGGACGCCGTGATGGACGAGCTGGCGTCGCAGGACGTCGCCGCCGATGGCCTGGTGGCGGCGAGCAGCGCCACCGTACCGCCCGGCCGATCGCTGGCCGGCAATCTGCGTACCGCCGCCGGCAGCCCGCAGCCCTGATCCGACCCGGAGTAGCCCCGATGCCACGCCAGAACATCCGCTCGGGCTCGCCGTTCGAGGACAAGGTCGGCTATTCGCGCGCCGTGCGCATGGGCGGCATGGTGTTCGTGGCCGGCACCGTCGGCCGCGACCCGGAAACCAATCTGCTGCCCGAAGGCGTCGCCGACCAGTGCCGCAACGCACTGGCGATCATCGCCGCAGCGCTGGCCGAAGCCGGCGCCAGCCTCGGCGATGTGGTGCGAGTGGTCTATTATCTGCCCGAGCGCGGCGATTTCGAAGCCTGCTGGCCGCTGCTGCGCGAAGCCTTCGGCAGCAACCCGCCGGCAGCGACAATGGTGCAGGCGGGGCTGATCGATCCGGCGATGAAGATCGAGATCGAAGTGACGGCGGTGCTTGCGGGCTGACAACAGAAGAAAATTTGCCTCCGGCGGCTGGGGCCTTGGGCCCCAGACCCCATTTCGTTCGGTTTGATCCCGGAGTGCCGCGGTTCGTCGCGCGACTACCCAACAAGATGGGGTCTGGGGCCCAAGGCCCCAGCCGCCGGAGGCTCCTTCCTTTTACCCCTCGCCGCGGGTCAGGCTCGTCTCGGCAAGGTGCTCGGCGATGAACCACACCTGCATCTCGTTGGTGCGGACGACTTCGGAGATCAGCAGGTCATCGGTGCCCGAATCGCCGGCATCGGCGGCTTCCTCGGCGGCGTCGCGGGCGTAGCGCAGGATCATTTCATGCGCTTCGAGCAGGCGAGCCAGCTGCGAAGGCGTGTCCTCGCGGCCCTTGGGCGGGCGCGGCACGCGGCTCAGTTCGGCGACATCGGCGGCCATGGCGACGCTGAGCCCGCCCAGGGTCATGATCCGCTCGGCGATCGAATCGACGAGTTCGGCCTGGGCTTCGTAATGTTTGTCGAGCAGCAGATGGAGTTGATAGAAGGTGGCGCCGGACATCTGCCAGTGATGCTTCTTGTAGAGGTCGCGCAGGGTCATGGTATCGGCGAGGACCTGGTTGAGCGCCTCGACGCTGCTGCTGCGGACATTGTCCTCGATGCCGAGCGGCAGGTTCTTCAGCGTGCCGAACGCCTGGATTTCGCGATATTCGATCTTGAAATTGGGCTGGGCGACATCGTCGACCGGCATGGCGGCAACATTGCCGGGGGTAGCGGCGGCGGATTTCTTGGCCATGGGGGCTGCTCCTGAAAGGGGGTCGGGCGATGAACGTGGTGCAGGCGGCAGCGTTCCCGCCGCTTGACCGCGCGGCTTGCGCGGGGGAAGCCTGTGGCATGGATGCCGCCCGCCTGTTCGAGATCGCCAACACCGCCGTGCTGCCCGGCTGGCTGCTGCTGGCGGTGGCGCCGCTGCGCCGCGATATGTGCGTTGCCGGCGCCCGCATCGTCGCGGCGCTGCTCTGCGGTTTCTATTTCACCATGCTGGTGACCGGCCTGGCCGGCGACGGCCCGCCGGAAGGCGCCGGCTTCACCTCGCTCGACGGCGTGCGGCTGCTGCTGTCGTCGCCGGCGGCGCTGCTTGCCGGCTGGGTGCATTATCTCGCCTTCGATCTGTTCGTGGCCAGTTGGGAAGTCGCCGATGCGCCCGCTGCCCGCCTGCCGCACTGGCTGGTGCTGCCCTGCCTGGCGCTGACGTTTCTTGCCGGGCCCGTCGGCCTGCTGCTCTACCTGCTGTTGAAAGCCGGGCGGCGCGCCCTACCATAGAGCCATGGCCCTGCGTTCCCCCTGTATCAACGTCTGCCGCATCCACCGGCGATCGGGGCTGTGCGAGGGCTGCAAGCGCACCGTCGAGGAAATCACCCGCTGGCCGCTGGCGAGCGAGGCGGAGCAGGCAGCGATCCTCAAGGCGCTGCCCGATCGCCACCTGCCGCCGAAAATCCTGGGAGTCCGCTGGTGATCCTTTCCGTCCTCGACCAGACGCCGATCGCTGTCGGCACCACCGCGGCGCAGGCGCTGGC
>JAIXZK010000269.1 GCA_027489695.1 Sphingomonadales bacterium | reverse complement strand
GGCGTCGGCGACTTCACCGCCAATGCCCTGGATGTCGTCACCGACTATCGCGTCGGCGAAGACAGCGTCGATTTCGGCGGCGCCACCGTCACGGCGGCGCGCGTCAGCTTCTCGGCCATCACCGGCTCGCTGAACGGCATCGACCTCGACAACAGCGCCCGCGGCCTCGACCTGGAAGTCACCCTGTCGAAGGGCGGCATCACCCAGAAGGTCGTGTTCCTCGATGCCTATGGCTTCGGCTCGAACGGCTATTGGGAAGGCGTGCTCGGCCTCGACCTGACCTACCCGCGCCCGCTGCCGACCGGCGCCGACTTCGTCGCCATCTCGTAATCACGGCGACTTTGCGTAACGAAGGGGGAGCGGGCGACCGCTCCCCCTTTTCGTTGGTGGCGGCGGGGATCACGCGTCGCACGGGCGGCGCAGCTTTTGCCCCAAGCCCCCCTCTCCCGCCTGCGGGAGAGGCGACTCGCCCCCTTGGGCGAGCGGGTGAGGGTGTCTCTTCTTTCGTGCCGGCAGAAAAAGGAAGAAACACCCTCACCCGGGCCGCGCCGAAGAGGCGCGTCTCTCGCCTCTCCCGCAAGCGGGAAAGGGGGGCGTGCCACCCGCGGCCCTACGCCGCGACGATCACCCCATGCCGCTTCTTGCCGGCACTGACCTTCTGCCCCGGCGCCACCAGCATCGTCTCGCCAGCCGCTTCGCCATCGACGCGGGCGCCCCCCTGTTGCACCAGCCGCCGCGCCTCGCCTTTCGACGCGGCAAAGCCCAGCCCGACCAGCGCGTCGAGGATATTGACCGGCGCCGCCACGGCAAAGCTCGGCAGATCCTCGCCGGCTCCCCCGTCCGCGAACGTCGCCGCCGCGGTCGCCGCCGCGGCCTCGGCCGCCGCCCGGCCGCGGCACAGCGCGGTGGCTTCGGTCGCCAGCACCACCTTGGCGTCGTTGATGCCGGCGCCCTCCAGCCCCTCCAGCCGTTCGATCTCGACCATGTCGAGATCGGTGAACAGCCGCAGGAAGCGCCCGACATCGGCGTCGTGGGTATTCCGCCAGAACTGCCAGTAATCGAACGCCGGCAGCGCATCCTCGTTGAGCCAGACCGCGCCCTGCGCCGTCTTGCCCATCTTGGCGCCGTCCGCCCGCGTGATCAGCGGCGTCGTCAGCCCGAACGCCTCGCCGCCATCAACACGGCGAATGAGGTCGGTGCCGTTGACGATATTGCCCCATTGGTCGCTGCCACCCATCTGCAGCGCGCAGCCATGGCGGCGGAACAATTCCAGATAATCATAGGCCTGGCAGATCATGTAATTGAATTCGATGAACGACAGCGGCTGTTCGCGATCGAGCCGCAGCCGCACGCTATCGAAAGTCAGCATGCGGTTGACCGAGAAATGCCGGCCGATATCGCGCAGGAACGAAATATAGCCGAGCCCGGACAGCCATTCGTCATTATCGACCATGATCGCCGCGTTCGGGCCGTCGAAATCGAGAAAGCGCTCGAAGATGCGCCGGATCGACGCCTTGTTGGCCTCGATCTGCTCGGAGGTCAGCATCGGCCGGCCCTCGTCCTTGCCGCTCGGATCGCCGACGCGGGTGGTGCCGCCACCCATCAGCACGATCGGCCGATGCCCGGTCTTCTGCAGCCAGCGCAGCATCATGATCGAAACCAGATTGCCGATGTGCAGGCTGGGCGCCGTGCAATCATAGCCGACATAGGCCGTCACCACCCCCGCCGCCGCCCGCGCATCGAGCGCCGCGGCATCGGTGACCTGGTGGATATAGCCTCGCGCCGAAAGGGTGCGGAGGAAATCGGAACGGAATTCGGGATCGCTCATGCTGCGGGCTTTAGCCAAGGCCCGGCCGGGAGGCCAGTGCGGAGGAAGCCGCGTGCCTCCGGCGGCTGGGGCCTCGGGCCCCAGACCCCATTTCGTTCATCATCGCATCGCTGGCGGACCCATCGCTTCGAGGATTATTCGCACGCTATTCCGGTCGCAGACGTCCTTGCCTTTCCCACCGGAACGCGGTCATCGTTTACAGACAGGGGGACATTGCTCCCGATCGGGGCGGACGGAGTTAGTACAGATGCGCGCAAGTCTGCTTTCACTTTCTATGATCGCGCTGATCGTCGCAACGCCGCTTGCCGCGCAAGGCGCGAACCCTGTCGTCCTCGCACCCGGCGAAGTTCTTGCGCAGACCGCCGGAATGGGACAAGTGCGTAGCAGGCCCGAGATCGCGCGCTTTCGTCTCAATGTTTCGGCCCGCGCCGCCGACGCAGTAGCTGCTCGAAGCGCCTGCGATGCCGCGCTGCGTGACCTCCAAACCAAGCTGCGAAGCGTGGGGGTGCCCGACACAGCGATCATCGTACTGCCGCCGGGCACAACACAGATCGGTTTCGTCGGCAACGAAGCCAATTCTGACGCCGAGGCTCCCAATCCTGCTAGCGCTGCGACGCTGCTGACGATGGCTCGGCAGCGTAAGATTGCTACGGTCGGCGTTCAGATCGAGCTGACAGACATGAGCCGCCTCAACTCCGTGCGTCAGCTTCTGCTCGATAGAGACGACGTTACTTTTCAGCCGCCTATTCTCGGTCTTCGTGATGACACTGTCGCGCGACGCGCAGCCGTGGCCCAAGCGGTTGCGAATGCGAAAGCTGAAGCTGACGCATACGCCGGTGCCCTCGGACTCCAGGTGTCGCGTATCGTGCGCGTGTTCAATCCAAACGTCACGGCCGAGCAACCGCAGGTCTGGTTGCAGATGATCGCCTCTATGAACGGCGGCACTGGTAATGAAGTTGTAACAGACGCTCGCGTCGGCATGGAGTTCGTGCTGGCTCCGCGCTGAGCTACTTTGGACAATAATTGCTTTCACCTGCTGCGGACTTTCGCCAAGGGCCGGCCGGGAGGCCAGTGCGGAGCAAGCAGCGTGCCGCCGGCGGCTGGGGTCTCGGGACCCAGACCCCATTTCGTTCATCACCCATTTCCTCGATGGCCAATGGCGCCCGATAGCGGACCCTCGCATTCTTGATCCAAGTCCCTGAACCTGCCAGCGACGCCTTCTCGGCGCGGTAGTGAATAACGCTGGCGGGTCCGAGACGGGATCAACTAGCTGGAACGACTTTCTCGATCACACCCATAGGCGGAAGTGCCAGCATTTTACGAGCCAAAGAAAGCAATTCTGCGCGCGAGTTGATCGCACAATAGCTTGTGCCCCAGATGTCGAGCCCCTTGGCTTCAAGTCGCGTTCCCGAAGGGCAAACTTGCTGTAGAACAGTAAACCGCTCGATCGTGGCATCACTCGGCTCTCGTGCCAGCAAAGTGTATTCACTGCCTGGAACGACACCCTTTTGGAGTGCCCAAAGCTCCCAAGTGACGCGGCCTTTACGGGCCGCTCCTAACTGAACAAAGAAGCCATATTCCCATCGAGCTCCGCCCAGTTCACCTTGCTCGGCGGACGTTGTCATGATTGCAGCACAGTGGAAGACGCCGTAGTTGGTGAACCGCTCCCAATGCTGCGCTCCAGAGCTGTTTTCCGGGTTGGGCGTAAAACGCCAGTCGCCAAATGCGACGCGAGAGGTGCATCCAAATTCGTCCTCGGATGAAAAACTTCGCGGCCACATCTGCTCCCACTCGAAGGTGTAAAGCGGCAAAGCCGAATGGATGCGTTCGACTGTCAATTCGTCGTCAGCAAGCGCAGGAGACGATAATTGAATAAAGGTCACTAGCCCGAGTGAAATCGCCCATGCACGTCGATGTCTCATGCACCCCTCTCCAGCCAGCCACCCATGAGAGTAACATGTCTGCTATCGGCGTCATCCTGCCAATAGCGGACCTTCTGGATTCGATCAGGAGCGGTCGCGATCCGGGTCTACAACGTGCGGAACTGCCGTTTCGTTCGCCTTGATCACAATGAGGCCGCGGCCTGGCGCGCGAAGGCTCAACAAAATGGGGTCTGGGGCCCAAGGCCCCAGCCGCCGGAGGCCCGCTTTTCCTTCCCGGCGCCTTGCCGCACTACCACACCCCTTCCCACCGCACCGCACAATCGCCTAAACCCCGGCCATGCAGGAGTTCCGCCCCTCATGAGCATCTGGGCGACTCTCGCGGGCGCCACTGCCGGGCTGTTGATCGGCGGGCCGCTGGGCGCGCTGGCCGGGGCGACGGCGGGGGGCGTGCTCGATCTCGGCCTGGCGCAGCTGGCGCCGGAGCGGCGGCAGGAGCGGCGTCGCGTCGCCTTCACCATTGCCGCCATTGCGCTCGCTGCCAAGATGTCGCGCGCCGATGGCGAAGCCTCGCCGGCCGAATTCGCGGCCTTCGAGCGGTTGTTCCAGGTGGCGCCGGCGGAGCGGGCCAATGCCCGGCGCTTCTATGACCTCGCCAAGCAGTCGACCGCCGGCTTCGAAGCCTATGCGGCGCAGGCGGCCGGGCTGATCGGCCGCGGTTCGCCGCTGCTCGAGGATCTGCTCGAGGCGCTGTGGCTGATCGCCGCCGTCGATGGCTTCCACCCCGAGGAGCTCAAGTTCCTCGATGCGGTCGCCGCCGCCTTCGGCTTCGACGCCGCCGCGGCCGCCCGGGTGCGGGCGCGGCATATCGCGCCGGCCGGGGACGACCCCTGGTCGATCCTGGGCGTCGCCCCCGGTGTCGATGCCGCCACGCTGAAATCGGCCTATCGCGCGCTGGTGCGGCAATATCATCCCGATCGCCACCTCGCCGATGGCGTGCCGCCGGAGTTCATCCGCGTTGCCGAGGCGCGCATGGCGGCGATCAACACCGCCTATGCCAGCCTCGCCAAGGCCGATGCGGGCCGGGTCGGCCGATGAAGCCGGCGCACCTCGCCCTTATCCTGTTCATCGATCTGCTCTGGGCCGGCAACATCGTCGCGGTGAAATATGCGGTGGAGGCAGCGCAACCGCTGACCGCCGTGTTCCTGCGCTATGCCATCGTCTTCGCCGTCGCGATGCCCTGGCTGCGCTGGCTGCCGGGGCGGATGCGGACAATCTTCGTGACCGGCATCGTAGCCGGGGCGCTGTTCATGGGGCTGGGCGGATTGAGCTTCAAACTCGCCGACAATGTCTCGGCGCTGGCCATCGCCGGGCAGATGGGGGTGCCCTTCTCGCTGCTGCTGGCGGTCGCGATCTTCAAGGAGCGTATCCACTGGATCCG
>JAIXZK010000166.1 GCA_027489695.1 Sphingomonadales bacterium | reverse complement strand
GCCGGCACCGCTCCGCCGGTATCGACCCGGAACGGCACCCGGTCGTTCTCGCCCTGCCGCGCCGGATCGAGCACCCAGGCCACCATCGCCAGCAGCCGCGTCGTCGTCGCCAGGGTTTCGATTGCCACCGCCGCCCGGTCATCGATCGGCAGCTGGTGCCGCCAGGCGACGCCGGCACCATCGAACCAGGTGCGCGCCTGGTCGGCGAGCGCGACAACCTCGGCGTAAAGCGCGTCGACCTGGCTGCGATTCGGCATGGCATCGGGGTGGCATGCGGCCGCTGACAATGCCAGTGCCGCCGTGCCGGCGCGGCCATCCCGCCGGCTGCGATGCGCGGGGCGATCGGTCGCCGCCGGCCCTCTTGAACCTGTCGCGCGCCATCCCAGATCACCGCTGTCGCCATCGCCGAACGGGGTGGCGGCCGCCCCCGGCCCGGACGGGCGGGGACAAATGGCAACTCGCTTTTGAAGGAAATGCCCCATGCGTGCTTTTGATATCTCCCCCCTGCTGCGCTCGTCGATCGGCTTTGAAAATCTCAATCGCCTCGTCGAATTCGCCAGCCGCGTCGATGGCGGCGACAGCGCCTATCCGCCCTACAACATCGAAAAGACCGGTGAGGACGCCTATCGCCTGCAAATGGCCGTTGCCGGCTTTGCGCGCGAGGAACTGGACATCACCGTCCAGGAAAACACCCTGATCGTCACCGGCCAGGCCGAGACCAATGGCGAGGAACGCACCTTCCTGCACCGCGGCATCGCCAAGCGCGCCTTCGAGCGCCGCTTCCAGCTTGCCGACACCATCAAGGTGACCGGCGCCGGCTATGAGAATGGCCTGCTCAACATCGAGCTGGTGCGCGAAATCCCCGAGCAGAAGAAGCCCCGCAAGGTCGAAATCGGCACGCGCGAAGCCGCTTTCGACGCCGAAATCAGCCGCATCGCGGCGGAATGATCCGGCGGCCGCGCCGGCGCCACGCGGCGCCGGCGCGGCCCGTTCGGTGTCAGGCGCTCATCGTCTTGCGGCGGACGATGCGGAAGCGCGCCAGCTGGCGAACCGGTTCGTCCCACGCCGGGGCCAGCGCCCGTGCCCGGCCATAATCGGTATAGGCCTCGCGCAGCCGGCCGCGCTCTTCCTGGGCAACGGCACGGGCATAAAAGGCGATCTCCGGCCGTGCCGGGCCAAGATCGATCCCGAGCGTCAGCTGCGTGACCGCTTCAGCCTCGCGGCCGGCGTGCAGCATTGCCAGGCCCTTGTTGACATAGGCCTCCGCCGCCAACGGATTGAGGACGATGGCGGCATCATAATCGGCGATCGCGGTGCGGATGCTGCGCGCCTGCATGTGCAGGATGCCGCGGTTGACCAGCGTCGCCGCCCGCGCCTCGGCCGACAGGCTTTCGTCCCGGAGCGCGGCATCGCAGGCGCGGACACCGCGGCGCGATGGCTGCGCCAGTTCGGCGGCGGCAAAGCAGCGCCGCGCTGCCTCCGACCCGGCCACCGGCGCGGGTTCGGCGAGCGCCGGCGACGCGACGATGGTCGCAATGCAGAGGAGCAGAAAGGTCCGCACGGGCGCCATGCTAGCAGGTCGGCGCCGCCCGAAAAAGCCGCGGCGGTCAGGCGATGATGTCAGGGATCAGCATGTCCTCGAAGGCAGCGATCTCGTCGCGCAGGCGCAGCTTGCGTTTCTTGAAGCGCTGCAACTGGATCTGGTCGCTGTTCGGCATCTGGCGCAGCGCCTCGATCGCCGCGTCGAGGTCGCGGTGGTCGCGGCGCAGGATCTCGATCCTGGCCCTGATGTCGGCTTCGTCCATGCCCGCCCCCGAATCGCCGTATCCGTCGCGCCAGTCGCCGGCCCGTCGGTCGCCCGCCGGGTGACCCCGGCGAGCCCGGCTGCATCTTGGCCCCGCAAAGCCCGCCAGCGCAAGCACCTGGCCCGGCGAACCGGATCGCGGCACGGTTCAGCGGATCAGGCGCAAAAACCGGGCTTGGACATGGCGCGGTTTTCGTGGTTCACTCGTATCCCCCACTGTCGCAGCATCGCGCTGCGCACCAAAGGGAGATACAGATGGCCAATGCGCATCTCGACAGCCTGTCCGCCCGCCACGCCGCGCTGGACGCCAGCGTCGCCGCCGAACTGCAGCGCCCCCTGCCCGACAGCACCCGCATTGCCCGATTGAAGCGCGAGAAACTCAAGGTCAAGGAACAGATCAGCCGCCTCAACTGAGGCCGCACCGCCTATTCGTCGCGGGTGATCTTCTCGTCGCGTTCGTGGCGTTCCTGGGCTTCCAGGGTCATCGTCGCGATCGGACGGGCATCGAGCCGCTGCAGCGAGATCGGTTCGCCGGTGACTTCGCAATAGCCATAGTCACCGGTATCGATCCGCCGCAGCGCTGCCTCGATCTTGCCGATCACCTTGCGCTGGCGGTCGCGAGTCCGAAGCTCGATCGACCAGTCCGTCTCGCTGGCGGCGCGATCGGTGACATCCGGCTCGCGCAGCGGTTCGGTCTTCAGCGTTTCGAGCGTCTGCGCCGATTCCTTCAGGATCGCCTCGCGCCAATCGAGCAGCTTGCGCCGGAAATAGGCGAGCTGCCGCGGATTCATGAAGGCTTCGTCCGGGCTCGGACGATAGCCCTCGGGCAGCGATACCTCCGGCACATCGCCCGAAAACGCGACATCCCCGATTTCGCTGGCGGTCCCCACCGCGTCGCTGGCGACAGCATGGCTGCCGCGCAAGGTTGCCGACTCCATTCCTCACCTCCACTCCCGGCGACCGCAGCCCGAACCGACCTGCGTACCGGACGACCCCTGACCAGGGTCGCTCCCCGCGGCGGCTCATAGCGATGCGGCAAGGAACGGGCAAGCACCACCGGTCGCATGCCGCGGCATTGCGACAAGCGGGCGTTGCGCCGCCGGGCGTCAGCTCTTGTCGAGCAGGTCCAGCCGCGCCTGCAGCGCCGCCAGCTGCTGTTTCAGTGCCACCATGTCGGCATCGGCGGCGGCGCGCGGCGGCTCCGCTTCCGGCTTGGCCTCGCCCTTGGCCGGCGCCACCAGGCCACCGGTCATGATTTCGGTGGCGGCCTGGAACAGCGCCAGATTCTGCTTGGCGATCTGCTCGAACGGCTTCAGCGCGGCATCGCGGAACTTCGACTGGTTTTCAGCGAAGGCCGCCATCGAGGCTTCGAGATATTGCGGCACCAGGCCCTGCATCGAATGGCCGTACATGCCGATGATCTGGCGCAGGAAATTGACCGGCAGCATGGTCTTGCCGCCGGCTTCCTCCTCCATGACGATCTGGGTGAGCACCGAACGGGTGATGTCATCCCCCGATCGCGCGTCGAACACCTGGAAATCCCGGCCTTCGCGCGTCATCGTCGCCAGATGTTCCAGCGTGATGTAGCTCGAGGTTTCGGTATTGTAGAGCCGCCGGTTGGCGTATTTCTTGATGACCACCGGCGCTGCATCGCGGGCCGTGGAGGAGTTCGAAGCGTCGGCCATGGCCCGTCCCGATAATGGCAAGTTCCCGCCTGTAACACAGGCCGATGCTGCACCGCAACGTGAGGCGGCCGGGTCGGTGCCACGTCGCCGCGGCCCGCACCCGCTGCCGCAGTTCCTCGCCACCGTCACCCGCGAATGCGGCGGCGATCGCGCCCGGCTGGCGGCGGTGCTGGCCGGGCTGGCACGCTACCAGCAGGCCGCCGACCCGCCGCCGCGGCCGGAACGGCCGATCGTCGCCAGCACCGGCGGTGTCGCCCTGCGCGATCATGGCCGCGCCGGCGATCCGCCGCTGGTGGTGGTGCCGTCGCTGATCAATCCGGCGAGCGTGCTCGATCTGGCACCGGGCAATTCGCTGCTCGACGCGCTGGCCAGGGCCGGTCTGCGGCCGCTGCTCGTCGACTGGGGCGAGATCCCGGGGCGCGATCCGGCCGATCTGGTGGCGACGCATCTGGTGCCGCTGGTCGCGGGCCTCGGCGAGCCGATCGCGCTCGCTGGCTATTGCCTCGGCGGCACGCTGGCGCTGGCGGCGGCGCAGCTGCTGGGCGAGCGGGTGCGGCGGCTGGCGCTGCTGGCGACGCCCTGGCATTTTTCCGGCTATGACGAAGCGGTGCGGCGCGATTTCGCGGCCTGGTGGGCGGGGGCGGCGCCGCTCGCCGCCGGGCTCGGCGGCGTGCCGATCGACCTGCTGCAACCGACCTTCTGGGCGCTCGATCCCGCCGGCCTCGCCGCCAAATATGAGCGGCTGGCGACACTGCCGGAGGGCGCCGCCGTCGAGGCCTTTGTCCGGCTCGAAGATTGGTCGAACACCGGCACCACCCTGCCGCTGGCGGTCGCCACCGCGCTGTTCGAGAGCTTTTTCGGCGCCGACACCCCCGGCCGCGGCGACTGGACGGTGGCGGGCGCCGGCATCGATCCGGCCCGCCTCGCCATCCCGATCCTCGACGTGGTGGCAAGCCGCGACCGGCTGGTGCCGCCGGCGGCGACGATCACCGTGGGGATTGGCGACAGCGGCAACCGCCGCCGCCTCGAAATCGCCGCCGGCCATGTCGGCATGATCGTCGGCCATGACGCGCCGCGCCAGTTGTGGACGCCATTGGCGCAATGGCTGCGCGGCTGATTTTCGCCGGACGGACGGCCCGCCGGGTGGCGCCACGAACATTACCGAAAGTTCGGAAGTTCACCGAAGTTCAGTCACGCGACGATGAGAAAGAGCATTATCGGCCAGCGCCGGAAGCGGTGGATCGAAGCCTGTTTCGCATAGCCGTTTCGGGGCGTGTAGGACAGGCGGCAGCGCGGGCGGCACGCTGCCGGCCCGGCGCCATCAGCCTTCCAGAAGGCCGCTCAATCGCGCATCCAGCGATGCTGCCAGCGGATTGACGAGCGTGACGCCGCGCCAGGTGAAGCCCGGCGCCATGTCCTCGGACAGCAACAGCGTGCAGCCGGCTTCGGCGGCGGCGGTCAGGATCAGGGCGTCCCACAATTGCAGTTGATGGGCGACGGCGGCATCGAGGGCCGACAGCAGGGTGCCGGAAGCGCTTTCGGCGGCCACACAGGTGGCGTGGAAGCGCAGGACGATATCGCGCGCCGCGTCGCGCGTGTCGCCGCTTCGGGTCAGAACCACGAACAGTTCCGCCAGCGCCTGCACCGGGACGACCAGGCGCGCCCGTGACGACAGCCGGCGCAGCAGGTCGCGCGCGTCAGCGACCTTGCCATCATCGGCGGGGGACCGCGACACGCCGGCAGCATAGGCCAGGATGTTGGTGTCGATGGCGACGCGGATCACGCGTAAAGGTCGTCGCGCGTCCAGCCGGGCAGCCGGCGCAACGGCCGGGTTTCGAGGAACGCCAGCAGGGCCAGGGTCGCCGCCGCCTGATCACCACCATCTTCCACCGGCGTCATCCGCGCGACGGGCCGGCCGCGCGATGTCACGACGAAGCGCTCGCCGCGCGCAACCTCACGCAGCATCTCCGAAAAGCGCTGGTTGGCGTCGCTGGCGGTAATGGCGCGATCCATGGTGTGGCCCATTTTAGGTGTAACCACTATATAGCCATTTGCGCTGGCGATGTCGAGCGACAGGCTTCGGCATTTGTCGTTCGAGGCCGAGTTCCCAGCGCCAGACCGAACCGCCTTGCGGTCAAGCAGCGATGACATCTGAATTAGGTATACTGTCCGCGAAATCTGCGCGTGCAGGACAGCCGCCGCAACGGTTCGGCCGCGTTTCGGAAAGTGCCGATCGATACCTTGCGACAGCGCGAGCCCCAAGCGGGCGCGGCGAGCGGCGCGCCATACTACCGGGTAAACGGGCGACCATCATATCGAACAGCGTCTCAATCCTTAACGAAGCGTTGATATGCTGACGCCGTATCGTTATTTCCCGCGCAACCGTCGCCGATTCGGATTGGCGACCCAGAAAACAGGGCTGCGTCGCATGAAAAAGATCATCTTCGGGCTGCTCTCGGGCGGCCTCGTGGCGACGCTGCTCGCAGGGGCAGCACCGGCGCAGGCCATGGTCAATCTGGTTGTCAACGGCGGCTTCGAACGGCGGGCATCGGGCACGCCCGTGCAGGGTTTCCAGGTCGGCACCGCGCATCGCTTCGGCCAGGGCGTGACCGGCTGGACCTCGGCCGCCGGCAGCAACACCAACACCAGCGGCGCTTTCAACGTGCTGTTCAATTCGGCGACCGCCACCACCGTCAGCCCGGATACGCAGTACACGCGGTATGAAACGCAGACGCTGTCCAGGGCCAACTATGGGGGCGCCAGCCCGGACGGCGGGTATTTCATGGCGTTGGACGGCGATATCGGTGCCAATGGCTATTTCAGCCAGCTGATCACCGGCCTGACCGCCGGCCAAAGCTATGAACTGCGGTTCTTCTGGGCCGGCACCCAATATCAGAACCGTGTCGGCGCCACGACAATCCGGCTCGACGTCGCTTTCGGTACCGAGGAATTCTCGACGGCCACGGCGATCAACCCCACCCACGGCTGGCAGGGCTGGTTCGAGGTTGTCCGTCGCTTCACTGCCGAAAACAACACGCAGACATTGCGGTTCCTTGCTGTCGGCACCCCCGATGGCCTGCCGCCGGTGGCACTGCTCGACGGCGTCAGCATGACCGCGGTGCCGGAACCGGAAAGCTGGTCGCTGATGATCGGCGGCTTCGTGCTGATCGGCCTGGCGGCGCGTCGCCGTCGGCGGCAGATTGCGGGCTGACCGAGGCCGGGACCCTTCATGACCGCCTCGCTGCTGCAAATCGCCAGCCTGGCGACATGGTTGGCGATACTCGCCGCAATCTTCGTGCCACTGGAACATTTTCTGGCGCAGGACCGCCGCCGCGGGCGCCCGCAACTGGCCGCCGACCTTGCATGGTATTTCATCAATTCTCTGGTGCCGGCGTTCATCGTGTCGCTGCCGCTGGCGGGGCTGGCACGGCTTGTCCAGTTCCATGATCCGCTTGGCACCGCGGCGATCGTCGGCGGCTGGCCGGTCGCCGCACGATTGGCGGCGGCGTTGCTGGTCAACGATTTCGGCGCTTATTGGATGCACCGCTGGCAGCATCATCAGCCCTGGCTGTGGCGGCTGCACGCCGTCCATCACAGCGCCGAACGGCTCGACTGGCTGGTCAACACCCGCGCCCATCCCCTCGACATGGTGCTGATCCGCACGGCGGGACTGGTGCCGGTCTATTGCCTGGGCCTCGCGTCGGCGCGCACCGGCGGGCTCGATCCGATCGTGTTCGCCGTCGGTGCCGTCGGCACGATATGGAGCTTCTTCATCCACGCCAATGTCCGGCTGCGGCTGGGTCCGCTCGAATGGCTGCTGTCATCCCCGGCCTTCCACCATTGGCATCACAGCAACGGTGCGGTGCGCGACCGAAACTTCGCAGCGATCTTTCCGGTGATCGATCGTATCTTCGGCAGCCACCACCTGCCGCCGACAATGCCGGAACGCTATGGCGTGGATATGGTGGTCGCGCCGAACCTGGTTGGCCAATTGGTCGATCCGTTGCGCTTGCCACGGGGCCGCGCCTGAACGTTCGCGCCTGAACGCCAGCGCCTGCGTCAGCGACCCGGCGCGTCTCCTTGACATGGCATGCAACCTTGCCGGTACGGCGCCCGGCCGTTACCGCACCACCAGCCGCGACCGGTCGTAGACATGGCGACCGTCGGTGAGCGCGATGACATGCACCCCCGGCAGTGGCGGCCATAGCGCCGTCAGGCCGCCGACCCGGCGATCATCGACAGTCAGGTAAAGGCCGGGCAGGCTTCCCGTCGCGCGGATCGTCACCCGCTGCCGCGCCGGCGGGATATCGGGATCGATGGCAATCACGGCGCCGTCCGCCGGCGCCAGCAGGCGCGGCCGCGCCTCGGCCGGATCGGTGACGCGGAACAGCGCCTGTTCGGTGCCGGCGAGGAAGAGTTCGCGGCGCGGCGGCTCGATGGCGGGATCATAGCGGATCGCGGCGCGCGTCACCCCCGGCGGCAGCGCGAAGCCGCCCCCCGGCGCCGCGGCGTGCAGGGCGCGCAGGATCGCCGCCCAGGCCGGGGCGGCGCCGCTGCTGCCCGAAACGCCGACCATCGGATCGCCTTCGAAATTGCCGACCCAGACCGCGACGGTGAAGCGATCCGAAAAGCCGATGCACCAATTGTCGCGCAATGCCTTCGACGTGCCGGTCTTGACCGCGGCGGGGAACGGCAGGGCGAGGCCGTTCTCCTCCCCGAAAGTCGCGGTGCGCGCCGCCGGATCGGCGAGGATGTCGCGGACGATGGCCGCCGCGCCGGCCTCGACGATCTGCCGCAGCGCCGGCGAGGCTCCCGGCATCACCCGCAGATCGCCGCCGCGCCCGCCCAGCGCCAGCGTCCGGAACGCCGCCGCCTGTTCGAGCAGCGTCACCTCCGCCGAACCCAGCGCCAGCGAAAAGCCGTAATAATCGCCATCGCGCGAGATGCCGCGATAGCCGACATCGTAGAGCCGATCGCGGAACGCCTCGACGCCGATCAGCAGCAGTGTCCGCACCGCCGGCACATTGAGGCTGTTGCCAAGCGCCGAGCGCACCGACACCGGCCCGCGAAAGCTGCGATCGTAATTCTGCGGGATGTAAAGGCCCGAGGCGGTATCGAGATCGACCGGCTCGTCACGCAGCACCGAGGCGGCGGTGAGCAGCCGCCGTTCCAGCGCCAGCGCATAAAGCTGAGGCTTCAGCGTCGATCCGGCCTGGCGCGGCGCCGCCACGCCATCGACGGCCGCCGCCGTCGATTGCGGCCCGGCCGAGCCGACCCAGGCGAGGATCTCGCCGCTGGCATTGTCCACCACCAGCGCCGCGCCGTCGCGAACGTTGCGGGGGCCGATACTGGCCAGCTGCCGGGTGAGCGCAGCCGCCACCAGCCGCTGGATATCGAGGTCGATCGTCGTGCGCACGGCCCCGCGCGTGCCATCCGGCAGCAGCCGCGCCGCCAGTTGCGGCGCCAGGCCAGGCCCCAGCAGCGGCGCCCGCGCCCCCAGCATCGCATCGGCGGCGGCGCGGACATCGGCGCACGGCAAGTCCGCCGCCGCCCGGCAGGCGCGCGCCACCACCAGCGCCGGCGCCGCCGCGGTGCCCCGCGCCAGCGCCACCAGCACCGCCGCCTCCGCCTCCGTGAGCGCCGCCGGGCTGCGCCCCGCCAGCCCGCGCGCCGCGGCATCGATGCCGACCAGATCGCCGCGGAACGGCAGGCGGTTCAGCCAGGCCTCGAGAATCTGCCGCTTCGACCAGCGCGCCTCCAGCGCCAGCGCGGCGCGCGCCTGCACCAGCTTCTGCCGCACCCCGCGCCCGCCGGCTCGGCCCAATTGCGGATCGAGCAGCCCCGCCAGCTGCATGGTGATGGTGCTGGCGCCCCGATTGCCGCCGCCGCCGAGCCGCGCCCGCAGCGCCCCGCCGACCGCGCGCCAATCGACGCCGCCATGTTCAAAGAAGCGCCGATCCTCCGCCGCCACCAGCCGCCGCACGACTGTCGGACTGATCCGCGCCAGCGGCACCCAATCGAGCCGCCGCACCCGCGCATCGGTCCGCCGCCGCTCCAGCACCCGGCCATCGCGGGCCAGCAACACCGCTTCGCTGCCACTGTCGCGCGCTGTCGCGGCGAAATCGGGAGTCGGCGCGGGCTGGGTGGCGAGGATGGCGGCGATTATGAGAGCAAGAAAAAGGCCGCCGGCGGCTGGG
>JAIXZK010000339.1 GCA_027489695.1 Sphingomonadales bacterium | reverse complement strand
TGGCACAGCGCCGGCACCTATCGCATCGCCGATGGCCGTGGCGGCGCTGGCGGTGGCCAGCAGCGTTTCGAGCCGCTCAACAGCTGGCCCGACAACGGCAACCTCGACAAGGCCCGCCGCCTGTTGTGGCCGATCAAGCAGAAGTACGGCCGGGCGATTTCCTGGGCCGATCTGATGGTGCTCGCCGGCAATGTCAGCCTTGAAACCATGGGCTTCAAGACCTTCGGTTTCGCCGGTGGCCGCGAGGATGACTGGCAGGCCGATGAAGTCTATTGGGGCCCGGAACAGAAGTTCCTCGCCGACGAGCGCTATTCCGGCGACCGCAAGCTCGCCAACCCGCTCGCTGCCGTGCAGATGGGGCTGATCTACGTCAATCCCGAAGGCCCGAACGGCAAGCCCGATCCGCTCGCCGCGGCGCGCGACATCCGCGAAACCTTCGGCCGCATGGCGATGAATGACGAGGAGACGCTGGCGCTGATCGCCGGCGGCCACAGCTTCGGCAAGGCGCATGGCGCCAAGGCGCCGGCCGGCTGCGTCGGCGTCGAGCCAGCCGCCGGTGCCATCGAGGCGCAGGGCATCGGCTGGCAGAACAAGTGCGGCACCGGCAATGGCGGCGATACCATCACCAGCGGCCTGGAAGGCGCCTGGACGGCGACGCCGACGGCCTGGTCGATGCAATATCTCGAGAATCTGTTCGCCTTCGACTGGGTGCAGACGAAGAGCCCGGCCGGCGCCATCCAATGGGTGCCGAGCGACAAGAATGCCGTCTTCGTGCCCGACGCGCATGACCCGAACAAGACGCACGCGCCGATCATGTTCACCACCGATCTCGCGCTGAAGTTCGACCCGGCCTATCGCCGCATCGCCGAGCGTTTCCGCAAGGATCCCAAGGCGTTCGAACTGGCCTTCGCCAAGGCCTGGTTCAAGCTGACCCACCGCGACCTCGGCCCGCGCGCCCGCTACCTCGGCGCCGAAGTGCCGAAGGAGGAGCTGATCTGGCAGGACCCGGTGCCCAAGGTTACGCATGCGCTTGTCGATGCCGGCGATGTTGCCACGCTGAAGGCGCAGGTGCTGGCGTCCGGCGTCCCCGGCCCGGCGCTGATCCGCACCGCCTGGGCGGCGGCATCGACCTTCCGCGGCACCGACATGCGCGGCGGCGTCAACGGCGCCCGCATCCGGCTGGCGCCGCAGAAGAGCTGGGCTGCCAATGACCCCGCCGAACTGGCGACGGTCCTCGCGCAGCTCGAGACGATCCGTACCGGCTTCAACAAGGCGGCGAGCGGCGGCAAGCAGATCTCGCTGGCCGATCTGATCGTGCTCGCCGGCGGCGCCGCCATCGAACAGGCGGCGGAAAAGGCCGGGCAGCCGGTGGCGGTGCCGTTCACCCCGGGCCGTGCCGATGCCGCGCAGGAACAGACCGATGTGGTGTCCTTTGCGGCGCTGGAGCCGCAGGCCGATGGCTTCCGCAACTATTATGCGGCCGGCAATCGCCTGTCGCCGCCGGAAGCGCTGGTCGACAAGGCGGCGTTGCTGACGCTCACCGTGCCGGAAATGACCGTGCTGGTCGGCGGCCTGCGCGCGCTCGGCGCCAATGCCGGCGGGGCGAAGCATGGCGTGTTCACGGCGCGGCCGGGCACGCTGAGCAACGACTTCTTCGTCAACCTGCTCGACATGGGCAATGTCTGGACGAAGGCGGCCAGTGCCGAGGGCGTTTATGAAGGCCGCGACCGCGCCACCGGCGCGCTGAAGTGGACGGCGACGCCCGTCGACCTGATGTTCGGTTCCCAGGCCGAACTGCGCGCGGTCGCCGAACTCTATGCCGCCACAGATGGCCGCGAGATGTTCGTCAAGGACTTCGTCGCCGCCTGGACCAAGGTGATGTCGCTCGATCGTTTCGCGGCGCGCTGAGCCAGCACCGTAACGGCTGGCGCCGCATGGCAGGGTCGGGTAGCACCCGATCCTGCCATGCGTCTCTCCACTCTCCTGCTGCTGCTGGCGCTCGCCGGCTGCGCCACCCGGCCCGAGGTCGTGCCGGTCGGCGATGCCGGGCTGGCGACTTCGGCAATCGTCGCGCCGCGCGACGAGGCGGGGACGCTGCTCGGCGCGCTGCCACGGGTGCGCGGGCTCGGCAGTCGCCACGATGTGCTGGTGCTGTCGGGCGGCGGTTCCGATGGTGCGTTCGGCGCCGGCGTGCTGGTCGGCTGGAGCCAGGCCGGCACGCGCCCGGACTTCGATGTCGTCACCGGGGTTTCGACGGGCGCGCTGATCGCCGTGCTGGCCTTTGCCGGGCCAGCGCACGACGATACGCTGCGCCGCGCCTATACCGGCATCACCCGCAAGCAGATCTATCGCAAGCGCGGGATCGTCGGGCTGCTGCGCCGCGGCGCGCTTTATGATCGCAAGCCGCTGGAACAGTTGATCGCCAGCATCGTCGATGCGCCGTTGCTGGCCGAAATCGCCGCGGCGCATGCCCGTGGCCGGCGGCTCTATGTGGCGTCGACCAACCTCGACGACGGCACGCTGACCATGTGGGACATGGGGGCCATCGCCGCCTCGAAATCGCCGGCTTCGGGGGAATTGTTCCGCCGGGTGCTGCTGGCCTCCTCGGCGGTGCCGGGGGCATTCGCGCCGGTCTATATCCGCGAGCGCGCCGCGGTGCCGACCATGCATGTCGATGGCGGGGTGAAGACGGCGGTGCTGCTGCGCGGCTTCATGCTCGATCCCGGCGGCGGCGAGCAGGCGGTGTGGACCATCGTCAACGGCCATGTCAGCTGGCGCGGGGCCGAGGCGGCGAGCGGCGCCAATGCGCCATCGATCGTCGGCCGCGCGGTTTCCGAACTGCTGCGCAGCGTGACCGCGGCAAGCATCTACAATGCCTATGTGATCGCGCGGCGGACGGGGGCGACCTTCAACCTCGCCTATCTGCCGGATGCCACCCCGGAACTGAACCCGATCGACTTCGATCCGGCGCGGATGCAGTCGTTGTTCGAC
>JAIXZK010000083.1 GCA_027489695.1 Sphingomonadales bacterium | reverse complement strand
CTCGACTGGACCGACATAGACGAGCTGTCGGCGGCGGTGCCGCTGCTGGCGCGCGTCTATCCGAACGGCTCGGCCGATGTGAACCACTTCCACGCCGCTGGCGGCCTCGGCTTCGTCACCCGCGAGCTGCTGTCGGCCGGGCTGCTGCACGGCGATATCCTGACCATCAGCCCGGGCGGCATGGCGGATTATTGCGGCGAACCGGCGCTGGCCGATGGCGCGCTGGTCTCGCTGCCGGCGCCGACGGTTTCGGCCGATCCGACCATCCTGCGCCCTGTCGGCGAGCCCTTCGCCGGCGATGGCGGCATGCGGCTGCTCGCCGGCAACCTCGGCCGCGGCATCATCAAGACCTCGGCGGTGGCGCCGGAGCACCGCATCGTCGAGGCGCCGGCGCGGGTGTTCGACGATCAGGACGCCGTGCTCGCCGCCTTCAAGGCGGGCGAGTTTGCCGGCGATGTTGTCGTTGTCGTCCGCTTCCAGGGGCCGCGCGCCAATGGCATGCCGGAACTGCACAAGCTGACCCCGGCGCTGGGCGTGCTGCAGGATCGCGGCCAGAAGGTGGCGCTGGTCACCGATGGCCGCATGTCGGGGGCGAGCGGCAAGGTGCCGGCCGCCATCCATGTCCATCCCGAAGCGCTCGGCGGCGGCCCGCTGGCCTATGTGCGCGATGGCGACATCGTCCGCGTCGATGCCGAGGCCGGCACGCTGTCGACCGCCGCCGATCGCGCCGGCCGCACCCCGGCGCCGGCGCCGGTCGATGCCGCGGGCCTGGGCCGCGAGCTGTTCGCGCTGTTCCGCGGCAACAGCGGCAGCGCCGAGACCGGCGCCTGCGCCATCCTCGATGCCGCCGACGCGCTGCTGTGACCGAAATCGTCGCCATGGACATCGGCGGCACCAACGCCCGCTTCGCGCTGGCGACGCTGGTGCCGGGCCAGGCACCGCAACTGTCGCCACCGATCAAGCTGCGCGCCGCCGATTATCCGACGCTCGCCGCCGCCTTCGCCGAGTTCGCGGAACGCGCCGGCCGGCCGCTGCCGCGCCGCGCCGCGCTCGCCGTCGCCTGCCCGGTCGATGGCGACATATTGAAGCTGACCAACAGCCCTTGGGTGCTGCGCAAATCGACCCTGCCGGCGCAGCTCGGGCTCGACGAACTGGTCATCCTCAACGATTTCGCCGCCGTCACCCAGGCCGTGCCGCATCTCGCCGCCGGCGATCTCGTGCATCTCTGCGGCCCCGGAACCGGCCTGCCGGCGACGGGCACGATCAGCGTCATCGGGCCCGGCACCGGCCTCGGCGTCGGCCTGCTGGTGCGGGCGCGCATAGATGGCCGCGTCCATGATCTCGTCGTGCCCACCGAAGGCGGCCACCTTGATTTCGCCCCTTGCGACGCCATCGAGGACATGCTGCTGGCCCGGCTGCGTGGCCGCTACGGCCGGGTCTCGATCGAGCGCGTCTGCTCCGGCCCGGGCCTCGTCAACATTTACGAAGCGCTCGCCCATGCCGAAGGCTCGCCGGTGCCTCTGCTCGACGACCAGGAACTCTGGCCGGTCGCCATCGACGGCTCCAATCCACTCGCCGCCGCGGCCCTGCTGCGCTTCTGCGCGGCGCTCGGCTGCGCCACCGGCAATCTGGCGCTCGCCCATCTCGCTGGCGCCGTGGTGCTGGCCGGCGGCATCCCGCCGCGCATCCTGCCGCAACTCCAGGCCTCGGGCTTCGCCGCGCGCTTCCGCGCCAAGGGCCGCTTCGAAGGGCTGATGGACGCCATCCCGGTCCATGCTTGCATCCACCCCGATCCGGGCCTGCTCGGCGCGGCGGCGGCATTCGCGGCGGCGGCGAAGTGAAGAAGGATGGCCTCCGGCGGTCCTTCGACTGCGCTCAGGATGAGCGGGGGCCTTGGGCCCCAGACCCCATTTTTTCAGCCTTGGCTTCGACGGCGCTATTCGTCACGAGGCATCGATACAAAATGGGGTCTGGGGCCCAAGGCCCCAGCCGCCGGAGGCAAATTCTTCTCTTCCGAAAGCCTGCCCATGACGCCGCGTGAACTGCTTGCCCACGCCCGCACCCTGCCGGTGCTGGTCATCTACGATGTCGATCATGCCGTGCCGCTGGCACGCGCGCTCGCCGCCGGCGGACTGACGGTGCTGGAGATCACGCTGCGCACCGCTGCCGCGCTGGGGGCCATCGCTGCCATCGCCCGGGACTGTCCGGATGTCATCGTCGGCGCCGGCACCATCTTGTCGCCGGACGATATCGAGACGGCCGCCGCTGCCGGCGCCACTTTCGGGGTATCGCCGGGCGCGACGCCGCGGCTGCTCGCCGCCGCCCGTGCCTGGGGCCGGCCTTTCTATCCCGGCACGGCGACGGCGTCGGAAATCATGGCCGCTCGCGATGCCGGTTTCGGCGCGGTGAAGTTCTTCCCGGCCGAGGCCAATGGCGGCGCCCCGGCGCTGAAGAGCCTGGCGGCACCGCTCGCCGATGTCACTTTCTGCCCCACCGGCGGCATCACGCCGGCCAATGTCGCCGCCTATCGTGCCCTGCCGCAAGTCGCCTGCGTCGGCGGCTCCTGGATGGCACCGGATGACGCGGTGCGGGCCGGCGACTGGGATCGCATCACCGCGCTGGCCGCCGCTGCCCGCGCCTGATGGCTCAACCGCCGTCCCCGCCGCTGGCGCCGATCAGCCAGAACCCGGATATCCGCTATCTCGGCCGGGTATTGGGCGACGTCATCCGCGCCCATGACGGCGCCGCCGTCTATGAACGGATCGAGGCGATCCGCTCGGCCTCGGTCGAGCGCCACCGCGGCGAGCGGCGCGACCTGGGCCTCAGCGACCTCGGCCTCGACGAAGCGACGGCCTTCCTGCGCGGTTTCATGCTGTTCTCGATGCTGGCCAATCTCGCCGAGGATCGCCAGGGCGTCGCCGCCGAAGCCGGGGCGACCCTCGCCGATGCCATCGCCAATCTGGGCGCGGAAGGCGTCGACGCCGCTGCCATTGCCGCGCTGCTCGCCGACGCGCTGGTGGTGCCGGTGCTCACCGCCCATCCGACCGAGGTGCGGCGCAAGAGCATGATCGATCATCGCAACCGCATCGCCGCGCTGCTGCGGCTGCGCGACGGCGGCGCCACCGAGACCGCCGGCGGCGAACCGATCGACGCTGCCATCGCCGGCGAAGTGGCGCTGCTCTGGCAGACGCGGCCGCTGCGCCGCGAGCGGCTGGTCGTCGCCGACGAGATCGAGACTGTCGTCGCCTGGCTGCGCGACGTGTTCATGCCGGTGGTGCCGCTGCTGCAGGCGCGCTGGCGCCGGGCGCTGGGGGCAGCGCCGGCGCCGTTCCTGCGGCTCGGCTCCTGGGTCGGCGGTGATCGCGACGGCAATCCCTTTGTCGATGCCGAGACGCTGGCGCTGGCGCTGGCCCGCCAGGCCGAGGCGGCGCTCGGCCAATATCTCGAATGGCTGCATGCGCTTGGCGCCGAACTGTCGATTTCCACCGAGCTCGCCGACGTGCCCGCCGATGTGCTGGCGCTCGCCGATGCCAGCGGCGACGAGGGCCGCGCCCGCGCCGACGAGCCTTATCGCCGTGCCGTTACCGGCATCTATTCGCGCCTCGCCGCGACCCATGCGGCGCTGGTCGGCCGCCCGGCGCCGCGCGCGCCGATGCGCGGCGCCCCGGCCTATGCCGATCCGCAAGCGCTCGCCGCCGATCTGCGCGTGCTGCAGGCCGGCCTCGCCAGCGCCGCCTCCGGGCAATTGGGGCAGCATGGCCGGCTCGCCGGGCTGATCGTCGCGGTCGAAAGCTTCGGTTTCCATCTGGCGACGCTCGACATGCGCCAGAATTCCGATGTCCATGAACGGGTGATCGCCGACCTGCTGCGCGGCGCCGGCGTCGATCCCGACTATCTGGCGCTGGACGAAGCCGAGCGCGTCGCCGTGCTGCGCGCCGAACTGGCGCACCCCCGGCTGCTGGCGACGCCGCTCGCCGAATTTTCGGACGAGACCCGCAAGGAACTCGCCATCGTCCGCGCCGCTGCCAGCGCCCGTGCCCGCTATGGCGCCGGCGCGGTGACGACCTGGATCGTCTCCAAGGCCGACAGCGTCTCCGATCTCCTGGAAGTGCTGGTGCTGCTGAAAGAGGCCGGGCTGTGGCGGCCGGGCCGTGACGGCGCGCCGCCGGAATGCCCGGTGATGCCGGTGCCGCTGTTCGAAACCATCGGCGATCTCGAACGCGCGCCGTCGGTGATGGCGGATTTCTTCGCGATTCCCGAAATGGCGGCGCTGGCCCGGGCGCGCGGCCATCAGGAAGTCATGGTCGGCTATTCTGACAGTAACAAGGACGGCGGCTATCTGACCTCCGTCTGGAGCCTGAACGTCGCCACCGCGGCACTGGCGCCGGTGTTCGCCGCCGCCGGGGTGCGGCTGCAATTGTTCCATGGCCGCGGCGGTGCCGTCGGCCGCGGCGGCGGCTCGGCGTTCCAGGCGATCCTGGCGCAGCCGCACGGCACCGTCGCCGGCCGCATCCGCATCACCGAACAGGGCGAGGTGATCGCCGCCAAATATGGCACCGTCGATGGCGCCGCCGCCAATCTGGAGGCGATGGCCGCTGCGACGGTGCGCGCCTCGCTGGCGCCGCCGACGATCGGTGCCGGCGACAATGCCCGCTTCCGCGCCGCCATGGCCGAAATGTCGGCGGCGGCCTTCGCCGATTACCGCGGTCTCGTCTATGAAACCCCGGGTTTCCGGGAATTCTTCCGCCAGGTCACCCCGATCGCCGAGATCGGCGAGCTGAAGATCGGCAGCCGCCCGCCGAGCCGCACCGCCTCCGATCGCATCGAGGATCTGCGCGCCATCCCCTGGGTCTTCTCCTGGGCGCAGGCGCGCATCATGCTGCCCGGCTGGTATGGCGTCGGCGCGGCGCTGGCCGGCGATATCGGCCTGCTGCGCGAGATGCACGCCGCCTGGCCGTTCTTCCGCACCGCGCTTGCCAATCTCGAAATGGTGCTGGCCAAGTCCGATCTCGGCATCGGCCGCCGCTATCTGGCGCTGGCCCGCGACCGCGCCGCCGGCACCGCCATCTTCGATCGCATCGCCGGCGGCTGGCATGCCGCGCACGACGGCCTGCTCGCCGTCACCGGCCAGTCGCGGCTGCTCGAACATTCGCCCGGCCTGGATGCCTCGATCCGGCTGCGGCTGCCCTATGTCGAGCCGCTGAACCTGCTGCAGCTCGAACTGCTCGCCCGCCGCCGCGCCGGCGAAAGCGACCCGCGCATCGCCGATGGCATCGCCCTGTCGATCAACGCCATCGCAACGGCGCTGCGCAACAGCGGCTGAGGCGAAGGAAAAGGGGCCTCCGGCGCCCTTCGACTATGCTCAGGATGACGGCCTCAGGCCCCAGACCCCATTTTGATTCGTTCCGCAGAGTCGAGTGGGTCCGGGTAAGGCGGCAGCAGGCTGAGCGGGGTCATGACCATGACGTCTGGTCCTTCGGAAGTCGCCGATCTGGATCGAAGACCCGAACCTGATGTGGCAGGTCCGCCCCCCATCGCCACAACACCAGGTTGATGTTCCGCGCCGTCGCGCCCGGCACGAAACTTCGAACCAGCATGCCATTGTGGCCGGCGGCTTTCAGCCGATCGGCAACCTGCCAGGACGGCGCCTGGCGACCGGCACGCAGACAGGCCAGCCAGCCACAGGCGAGATCGGCCGGATCGATGCCGAGGCTCGCGCATCCGGCATCGTCGCCGAGGTCGGCGATCCCTTCGCAGTCGATGTCATATTCGCACATCGTCAGCGGTTGCAGGCGCTGGCTGAACCCCTGCGTGCATTCGCCGATCGCGGTCATCACATCAAGCGAGAGATAGAGCGTCGGTTCGCCCTTGCGATTGAAGCGCCCACCGGTGATCGCCGCGCCGCCGCCCGAAAGCGGCGAAAACGACCAGGCCGGGTCATGGCCGCGAAAGCCGCGCCCGACGAACCTCAAGCAAAGCCGCCCAATGCCATGTGATCGAGATAGTCGCGCACCGCGCCGGCCTGGCCGGACTTGACCAGCGCCTCGGCGGTCCGGCCGTCGAGCGCCGGGATCGGCTGCGACCGGTACCAGGCCATCGCCTGCGCCTCGCCGCCGGCCCAATCGAGCACACGTTGGATGATTTCGAGCATTTCGGTGACGCGGGCCTGGGTCCGCGGCGACGTCTTGCGATCGCTTTTGGAGATGGTCGCGGTGCCGAGGCCGGCGGTTTCGGCAAGCTGTCCCTTGGTCATGCGGAAGGCGTCGGCGACGCGATCGACATCGATGATGCCGCGATTGTCGAAAAAACTCATCACCAGGCCGGCGGTGGGGTCAGGCGCGAATTTGAAGGGCATGTCCCGATTTCCGTCTCTGTTCAGGACATAATCTAGGACACTCCTCGGCCCGCTGCAAGCTGCTATCCCGCCGCCACTGGATTGCGCAGCGTGCCGATGCCGTCGATCGACACGTCGACATTGTCGCCCGGCTTCAGCCACAGCGGCGGGTCGCGGCGCGAGCCGACACCGCCCGGCGTGCCGGTGGCGATGACATCGCCCGGGCGCAGGGTGGTGAAGGCCGAAACATAGGCGATGATCTCCGGCACCGGCCAGATCATGTCGCTAACCGGCTGGTCCTGCACCAGTGCGCCATTCAGCCGGGTCTGCACGCGCTGGGGCCCGAGCGGCCCCATTTCGTCGGGCGTCACCATCCAGGGCCCGAAGCCGCCGGTGCCGGGGAAGTTCTTGCCCGGGGTGAACTGGCTGTTGTGGCGTTGCCAGTCGCGCACCGAGCCATCGTTGAAACAGGCAAAGCCGGCGACATGCGCCATGGCATCGGCGGCGGCGATGCGGTGGCCGGCGGTGCCGATGATCACCGCCAATTCGCCCTCATAATCGAACTCGCCCGAAACCTGTGGGCAGAGCAGCGGCGCGCCATGGGCGACCAGCGAATCGGCCCAGCGCACGAACACTGCCGGATGGCCGGCGACAGCGCGGCCGGTTTCCTGGCGATGCGCCTCGTAATTGAGGCCGATGCAGATGATCTTGCCGGGATCGGGGATGACCGGCAGCAGCGTCACCTCGGCGAGCGCCAGCGTCGGGCCGTCGCCGTCGATCCGTCCGGCCGCAAGCGCGGCGCGCAGCGATGGCGGCGCATCGGGGCCGGCGGCGAGGTCGATGACGTGCTCGCCTTCGACACGGCCGAAGCCGGTGCTGCCATCGGCGCGGCGAAAACTGGCGAGCTTCATGGTCGGTCCCTTCGAGAGAGAGTGCCTCCGGCGGCTGGGGCCTGAGGCCCCAGACCCCCATTCGATTTACCGATATTGCGAAAGCCCTTCTCGTAAAACCACAACAAATGGGGG
>JAIXZK010000409.1 GCA_027489695.1 Sphingomonadales bacterium | reverse complement strand
GGAACCCCGGCGCTGACGCGGCGGTTGAGATGGCACCTGCCCCGCATCGGGTCGGGCCACATCCGGCCTTGGGAGTGACGATCATGGACAACAGCTATGGCAACATCAGCGGCGCTATTGCCGGCACCGGCCTCGCATCGAGTGTCGCGGACGATGCTTATGATCGCGGCGAATCTTCGGCCCTGATCAGCGCCGACAAGGTCAAGGGCACCGAAGTCTACAATGACGACGACGAGAAGCTCGGCAGCATCGATTCGATCCTGATCGACAAGGTTACCGGCGAAGTCGCCTATGTCGTCATGTCGTTCGGCGGCTTTCTCGGCATCGGTGAGAAATATCACCCGCTGCCGTGGCACGTGCTCGATTATGATACCGGCATCGGCGGCTATCGCGTCGATCTCGATCGCCAGGCCCTGGCAGCCGCGCCCAGCTTCGCGCGCGACGAAATCGACGTCTATGATTTCGAATCGGACAGCGCTGGCGTCAATCGCTACTATGGCGCCGACGACGACGTCGGCGCCCGCTCTGCCGATTATGACGATGATGCCGATCTGCAGCGTCGCCGCGACACCCACACCGATGCCGCCGGCAACCCGGGCTTCTACAGCGCCGAACAACAGGCCGCCCGCAACATCAGCGATGCCGATACCGGCAATGTGCCCGGCCGCAGCACGGCTCCGGGCGCCGTCGATCCAGGCAGCACGGCGGGCCTGACCGGCAGCAGCGCCGGCACGCCGGACCATTGGACCGACGCCCAGCCGAAGCGCTGATCCTCGGGTCTCGGCAAGATCGATCCGGCCGGCAGCGCCCAAGCGCTGCCGGCCGTTTCCTTGTTCCGGCAACATTCGGCTTGCCCGGGCGGCAAAGTGCGTTATTTCGGCAATACAGCTGCCGAGAGAGACACCATGGCCTTCGATCCGGAACTCGCCACCCGCGCCTGGATGGCAACCTTCAGCGGCGCCGCGCGGGCACAGTCCGATGCCTATTTCGAGGGCGGCTATGTCATCACCGTCGTCGATGCGCTGATCACCATTGCCGTCAATCTCGTGCTGCTCCGCCTCGGCTGGCTGGCGCGGCTGTCTGCCTGGGCCGGGCGGGGGCCGAAAGGACCGCGGCGACCCTGGGCGCATGGCCTGCGCTTCGCCGTCCCCTATCTGCTGCTGACGACGGCCATGGCGCTGCCGTGGACGATCTGGACCAGCTTTGTGCGCGAGCATGATTATGGCCTGTCGAACCAGGATTTCGGCGCCTGGGCCGGCGAGGCGGCGATCGCCGTCGCCATCAACAGCATCGCGCTGTCCCTGCTGTTCCTCGGCGTTCACGCCGCCATCCGGCGCGCGCCGCGCGGCTGGTGGCTGGGGGCGACGGCGCTGACCACCGCCGGGCTGACCTTCTTCGTGCTGGTTTCGCCGATCGTCATCCAGCCCCTGTTCAACCGCTATACGCCGCTGCCGGAGGGGCCGGTACGGGCGGCGGTGCTGTCGATGGCGCGCGCCAATGGCGTGCCGGCCGACAATGTCTGGCTGGTCGACGCGTCGCGCCAGTCAAAGCGGATTTCCGCGAATGTGGCAGGGCTCGCCGGAACGACGCGCATCGCGCTCAACGACAATCTGCTGAAGCAGCCGGCCGACGAGGTCCGCGCGGTGATGGCGCATGAGCTTGGCCATTATGTCCTCAACCACGTGCCGAAATTCCTGCTGCAGCTGGCACTGCTGGCGGCGCTGCTGTTCCTGTTCCTCGCCCGCGCGCTGCCCTGGCTGCTGGCGCGATTCGGGGCGCGCTGGGGCATTGCGGGGCTCGACGACCCGGCCATTCTGGCGCCGGCGCTGATGCTGCTGAGCGCGGCTACCCTGGTGCTGACGCCGGTGTTCAACACGATTGTCCGAACCCAGGAGATCGAAGCCGACCGCTTCGGCCTCAACGCCGCACGAGCGCCGGAGAGCTTCGCCGCCATCGCCGTCAAGCTCGGCCAATATCGCAAGCTCGAACCCGGGCCCTGGGAAGAAGCGATCTTCTATGATCACCCGTCGGGCCATAGCCGCGTGCTGACCGCGATGCGCTGGAAGGCCGAACATCTCGGCGAACCGGATATCCGCTAGTCCTGTTGCAAGGACGGGGGCGCCCGCGAGGGTTCGGCGCTTGCCATGGCGGTGGTCGCGGTTCCATCTGGCGCGATGCAGCTGCTCGTTCTTGGCCTTGGCTATACCGCCGCCCGCTTTGCCGCCTGGGCGCGCGGCGCCGGCTTCGCCATCACGGCGGTGCGGTCGCGCCCCGGCCCGGATCTGCTGACGCTCGATTCGCCCGAATTGCCCGCCGCCATCGCCGCTGCCAGTCATATCCTCTGCTCGGTCCCGCCCGCCGCCGATGGCAGCGATCCGGTGCTCGCAGCGCATGGCGCCGCGCTCGCCGCGGCACCGGCGCAATGGGTCGGCTATCTGTCCTCGACCGGCGTCTATGGCGACAGCGGCGGCGCCTGGGTGGATGAATCGGCGCCGCTGCTCGGCCGGCGCTCCGGCCGCATCGCCGCCGACTTGGCTTGGCAGGCGCTGCACCGCCAAGCGCGCATCTTCCGCCTGCCCGGCATCTACGGCCCCGGCCGCTCGGCGCTCGATCGGCTGCGCACCGGCGCCGTGGCGCGCATCGACCTGCCCGGCCATGTCTTCAGCCGCATCCATGTCGATGACATCGTCGCCGCGCTCGCCGCCAGCACGACCCGCGGCGGCCCTGGCGTGTACAATCTCGCCGACCAGGAACCGGCACCGGGCGAAGCGGTCACTGCCTTTGCCGCCCGGCTGCTCGGCATCGCGCCGGAGCCGCTCAAGACCCTCTCGGAAGCGTCACTTTCGCCGATGGGGCGCGCCTTCTACAGTGAATGCCGACGTGTCGCCGCGACCAAGATGACACGCGATTTGGGGTTGCGATTGCGCTATCCGGACTATCGATCGGGCCTTGCCGCCTGCCTGAAGGAGTTGAGCTGATGAAATTCGGTGCCGGCCAGTCGGTCAAGCGTGTCGAGGATGTCCGTCTGCTCACTGGAGCCGGCCAATATACCGACGATCTGTCGCGCCCCGGCATGCTTTACGGCACCACCCTGCGCTCGCCCTATGCCCATGCCGAGATCCGCGGCATCGATGTCAGCGGCGCGCTCGCCGTGCCGGGCGTCGTCGCCGTCTATACCCAGGCCGATCTTGGCGATTATGG
>JAIXZK010000080.1 GCA_027489695.1 Sphingomonadales bacterium | reverse complement strand
GGCTTCGATCCGAAGACGATGAAAACCCTGATCCGCCTCCGCAAGATGGAACGCGCCGAACGGCAGGAAGCCGAGGCGCTCCTCGAAACCTACAAAGCCGCGATCGGATTGGAATGATGTCGTCGCCCATGGACGCGGTGATAGCCGCAGAGGAAGTGATCGCTGCCGGCCTGATCGAGGCAGGCGCACCGTTGCTGCGGTCCGCGGCGCTGCCAGACGAGGGATACACCGGCATCCTGTTGATGCGCGTGTACCGTCGGCTGCTCGTCGGCGCGATCGCCACGAATGCCGAAATCTTTGTGGAGCCACGCCGTCGCGAAGAGGCGATGCGCCGAGCCTGGGCTCTTCTGCTGCGCGAGATCGAGGAAACCCTCGAAGATCGCATTCACAGCGTCACCGTGAAAGCCGCGGCCGAGCTCGCCGCCGAGGCCCGGTCGTGAGCGCGCTCGCCACCCTGCATGCCCAGGCGATCGCCTTGGAGGCGGCCGGCCTGTCCTGGTTGACGACGCGGCAGCTGGCGCTGCTGCTGTGCGTCGCCGGGCCGAACCGGCTGACCGGGCCGATTTCCACCCGCGACCTTGCCCGCGCCATCGATATCGCCCCGCCCGTCGTCTGCCGCGCCACCGCCGCGCTGGAAAGGGCCCGCCTGGTCGAACGCCACGCCAACCCGGCCGATGGCCGCCTGGTCGACATCCGCCCCGGCCCCGACGCCGCCGACATGCTCGCCAGGCTCGAAACCATCGTCGCAGCGGAGCTGGCCCGGTGAGCGCGCCCCTGACCCTGATCGAGGCCGCGCGGCTCGGCCTGCGATACGCCGAGGCCGATCTCGAACTGACCATCGAAAGCTGCTGCATCCACACGCCCGAAGGCCCGGTGCGGCCAGCGCCGGAGGCCGAGCACGAACAGATGATCGTGGACACCGAAGCCAATGTCGCCGCGATCGCCGCGGCCATCAAGGCGGCGGCCGACGCTGTCACCCGCGAGCTGAGCGCGGTGCAGCACCACGTCCTCGAAATCGCGGCCGAGCGGTACCAGCTGGCCGCCACCGCGCCGCCGCCGCACGGCGAACGCATGAAGCTGGCGAAGACCCGCGCCGCCCAGGCGCAGCGCACCACCCATAGCGGCAACGCCTATCGCTTCGCCGTCGAGGCCGCCGCGCTGCTGATCCTGGAAGCCGAAGCGATCAACCGGCAGCACGTTGCCCTCGGCATGGCGGCGCCGGCCCGGACGCCGGGGGAATTGCCCGAATGACCGCCGAGCTGCCAATGACCGCCGCCCTGGCGCGTCGCATCATGCTGATCCGTCAGCCTGACGAGATCATCGCCCGCAACGGCTCGGCTTTTTTCGAACGCTGGTGGTTGGCGCGGACGCCCAGCGCCAGCACCGCCAGAACCGGCAATGTCTATCTGCACCGGTTTCTGCGCTCCGACAGCGAGGATCCTCACGATCACCCGTGGACGAACGAAACCCATGTTCTGAACGGCGGATATGTCGAACAGCTGTTCTGCCCGGTTCGCATCGGCCTGGGCAAAAGCATCACCCGCGAGTTGACCGCCGGCATGTCGGCAATCCGGGAGCCGGAAGCAATCCACCGCATCCTTTCCGTGCAGCCCGGTACGATCACGCTGTTCCAAACCGGCCGAAAGGTCCGCGACTGGGGCTTCTGGCGCGGCAGCGAATTCGTACCGTGGCGCGAGTATCACGGCCTGCCGGCCGACTGGTCGAAGCCTGCCGGCGCCGAGCTTCTGCCGAACGAAGAAATCACCGCGCTTACCGGCGGGCGGCCATGACCCCCGGCCGCTACCTCGCGCTGCGGCGCCTCGCGGCCGGGCTGTCGCGGGCCGATGTCGAGAGCCTGGCCGGCCTGCTGCCCGGCCACATGGAGAGCCTGGAGGAAGGCGCCGGGGGCTGGACGGTCGGCAAGATGATCGATCCGGCCACCGCCTATGACCAGCTCGCCGGCGCCTTTCCGCTGTGCCCGATCGTGCTGCGCCGGCTCGCCACGCGGGAGCGGGTAAGCGTCTGCCTCGGCTGCGGCTGCAGCGAGCTCGATGCCTGCGACGACGAGGAATACGGCCCCTGCAGCTGGTTCGGCCCCGCCCACTGCACCGATTGCGAACGAAAGGGAGTGCTGCCCGAATGACCGGCACCGCCGCCACCCGCGCCCGCCACGGCCGCCGGCTTTCGGCCGCGCAAATCGAAGAGATCATCGAGCTGCGCGAAAGCCGCGGCCTGTCGTACAGTGCGATCGCCCGCCGCATCGGATGCTCCGACGGCAGCGTCGAATATCACTGCCTGCGCGCCGGCGTCGTCCGCGACAGCGACGGGCCGATCATCCTTCGCCCGGTGCGCGACACCGGCCGCAGCCGCGCCTTTACCGAGGCCGAAGACGCCCGGATGATCGCGATGGAAGCCGAAGGCGCCCGCGTTGCCGACATCGCCCGCGCGCTCGGCCGCGCCCACAATTCGGTGGCCAGCCGCCTGTACATCCTCGCCCGCCGCGACGAACGCGGCGTCGC
>JAIXZK010000196.1 GCA_027489695.1 Sphingomonadales bacterium | reverse complement strand
GGGTCCGGACCCTAAGGCCCCAGCCGCCGGAGGCCACCCTTCCTCCTTCAACTCAATTGGCAAAGGACCGCGGCGCCGGAGAGACCGTCGCGATCCCGGCCGCGCCGATCTGCTGCACTTCCAGCGCGCGTTCGGCGATGTTGCCGGGGGTGAAGCGGAAGGCGCCATCGATGCCGGCGAAGCCTTCGCGGGCGTAGAGCGCTGCCTTGGGGAAGGCGGCGCCGAGCGGCCAGTTGCCGGCGATGCTGTTGGCAAGCAGGATCGAATCATAGCCCAGGCTGGCCAGCCGCGACGGGCCGGTGCCATATTTCTCCCGGTAACGGGCGGAAAGTCGGCCGAAGCGCTCGTCCGGAACCGCGGCGAACAGCGCGCCCTTGAGGCCGGGGGCACGGGCGAGGCCGGGTTCGGTGTTCCACAATTCGGTGCCGAGCAGGATCATCGTGCCGGGGGCTGCGCCGAAGCGCTGCAGCGCCGGGGCGAACTGCGCGGCGACGGCGCCCGAATCGGCAACCATCAGGCCCTGGAACGGCAGCGGCGCCAGCCGGGCGGTGCCGGCCGCCACCGTGCCATCGGGGCGGATCACCGGCCGGCCGCTGGCGCGGGCGCGGGCATCATAGCCGGTGACGGCGCGCGCTGCCGCCAGCATCTTCGCCGGTTCGCGGGTATAGGGGATGACGGCGGTGGTGCGGCCGCCGCTGGCTTCGACAGCGCGCACGAACGACGCCTGGGCGCGCTGGCCATAGACGCCTGCCGGCACCAGCGCGGCGAAGCGTTCGAGGCCGCGGCCACGGGCATAGCTGACCACCCGGGCGATCGACTGGCCGGGCTGGAAACCGAGCACGAAGACCTGGCCACCGGCCAGCGCCGCATCGTTCGAGAAGCTGAGCACCGGCACATTCGCCGCGGCGGCCACTGTCGCCACGGCGCGCACGTCGCTCGCAAGCAGCGGCCCCAGGATCAGCCTGGCGCCATCGGCCAGCGCGCGGTTGGCGGCGGCCTCGGCACCGCCGGCGGTATCATAGATGCGCAGGTCGATACGGGCAGCGCCGATGTCGAGCACGGCGAGGTTGGCGGCATTGGCGATCGACTGGCCGACGGGGGCGTTGGCGCCGGTCAGCGGGGCGAGCAGTGCGACGCGGTTGCGCGGGGCGGCGACCGGCGCCGCGGGCCGGACCGGCTCCGCGGCGACCGGCGCCGGTGCCGGTGCCGCCGGCGCCGGGCGTCGTGTCGGCGTACAGGCGGCGAGCAATGCCAGCGCGGCCAGGCCGATACGGGCTTGCCAGCGCCCCCGCTCGATCGTCAGGATGGTCGGGTGCATTCGATATCCCCAGAAACTGTCGTTCCGCCAACACCGGAAGCCGAAGATGGTGCCGGTCTGTCGCCGGCGCTCGGCCCCGGCCTCTACATCGTCGCGACGCCGATCGGCAATCTCGGTGACCTCAGCCCGCGCGCTGCCGCGGTGCTGGCCGGGGCGGCGCTGATCGCCGCCGAGGATACGCGGGTGACGGCGAAGCTGCTCGCCCATATCGGCGCGCGGGTGCCGATGCAGGCCTATCACGACCATAATGGCGATGCGGTGCGGCCCGGCCTGATCGCGCGGGCGCTGCGCGAACCGGTGGCGCTGGTGTCGGACGCCGGCACGCCGCTGATTTCCGATCCCGGCTACAAGCTGGTGCGCGAGGCGCGTGCTGCCGGCGTCGCCATCGTCACCCTGCCCGGGCCGTGCGCTGCGGTGGCGGCGCTGACGCTCGCCGGCCTGCCCACCGATCGCTTCCTGTTCGCCGGCTTCCTGCCCGCCAAGGCCGGCGCCCGGCGCAGCGAACTCGCCGAACTCGCCGCGATCCGGGCCACCCTGGTCTTCTACGAAAGCGGGCCGCGACTCGGCGCCAGCCTTGCCGCCATGGCGGAGATGCTCGGGGACCGGCCGGCGGCGGTGACGCGGGAAATCAGCAAGCGCTTCGAGGAAGCGGTTACCGGCAGCCTCGCCGAACTCGCCGCGCGCTATGCCGAGGCGCCGCCGCGCGGCGAGATCGTCGTCGTCGTCGGGCCGCCGGAAGCGGCGGCCCCGGCCGGCGCCGATGCGCTCGACGCGGCGCTGCGCGCGGCGCTGGCGCGGGTCAGCGTCAAGGCGGCGGTCGCCGAAGTCGCGGCAACGCTCGGCCTGCCGCGCCAGGCGGTCTATGCGCGGGCGCTGGCGCTGAAGGACGACGATGGCTGATCGGCGCGACTCGGCGGCGCGCCGGGCCAGCGAGCGCAAGGGGCGCTTCGCCGAACTGGCGGCGGCCTGGTTCCTGCGCGCCAAGGGTTACCGCATCCTTGCGCGGCGGGTCCGCACCGCCGCCGGCGAGATCGATCTCGTCGCCCGCAAGGGCGATACGCTGGTGTTTTGCGAGGTGAAGGCCCGCGCCTCTCTCGACTCCGGTCTGTTTGCGTTGCAGTCTTCCGCCTTGCGCCGCGTCGAGGCTGCGTCCCGTCTGCTGGCACCGCGCTACGCCGGTGTCGGGACGGTAACCCGGATCGACGCGATTGTGGTGCGGCCCTGGGCACTTCCCGTGCACATGATCGCGATCCGGCGGGAGGGTTGAATGGAGCTGGCCGAGCTTGGATTGCTGGACGATGGCGACATCGACCTTGTCGAGGCCGGCATCGCGCTCGCCCGTGCCGATCGCGCCAGCGTCGATGGTTCGAAGCTGCGCCGGCTGGTCAGCGGCTGGTCGATCGCGCTGCAAGGCGATCGCCCGCCGGTGTCCGGCCAGGGCCGCGCTCGCCGCCTCGCCGCCCTGATCGCCGGCGAAGCCGGGCTCACCGGCGCCAGCGACGATTACGACAATCCCCTGAACGCCGATCTTGTCGCCGTCGCCGAGCGTGGCCGCGGCCTGCCGATCAGCCTGTCGATCCTCTATGTCGCGCTGGCCCGCCGCGTCGGCTGGCCGGCCGAGGCGCTCAACCTGCCCGGCCATGTCATCGTCGAGGTCAAGGGCGGCGTCGATTCGGCGCTGATCGATCCGTTCGACCATGGCAGCGGTATCACCCGCGAGCGCGCCATCGCCATCGCCCGCCATGGCGGCGGCGAGCCGGTGTCGGGGCAGTTCGAGGCGATGTCCAACCGCCAGCTGCTGGTGCGGTTGATCACCAACCAGGCCAGCCGGGCGCGCAGCAGCGGCGATCCGAAGCGAGCGCTGACCCTGTATCAGCGGATGACGCTGATCGCGCCGCAATCGACCAGCCTGTGGTGGGAACGCGCCCGGCTGGAACAGCTGCTCGGCCACAATCTCGCTGCCCGCGGCAGCCTGACGGCGATGCTGGAAACGACCCATGATGCCGGCGTCGCCCGGCGGATCCAGGCGGCGCTGGTGGCGCTGGCGCGGTCGGACAGCTGAAGGGGGGCGGAGGCTCTCTGCCCGCGCGCCGGCTTTCGCGCGTCGCCATCCTGCTCTAAGCCCGCGCCAGCAGCAGGAGCCGGCCGATGAGCCTCAGAGTCGCGGTCCAGATGGACCCCATCGAAACCATCAACGTCGCCGGTGATTCGACCTTCGCGCTCATGCTCGAAGCGCAGGCCCGCGGCCACAGCCTCGATCATTATCTCGCCACCGGCCTGTCCGCCGAAGCCGGCCGTGTCCGCGCGCCGACGCGATCGCTGACGGTATCGCGCGATGCCGGAGCGCATTTCGCCTGGACCGGGGCAGCCGCGGCGCGCGACATCGGCGATGATTTCGATGTCGTCCTGATGCGCCAGGACCCGCCGTTCGACATGGGCTACATCACCGCCACCCATCTGCTCGAAATGGTCAGCGACCGGACGCTCGTCGTCAACGATCCGGCCGAGGTGCGCAATGCGCCCGAAAAGCTGTTCGTGCTGCGCTGGCCGGAACTGATGCCGCCGACGCTGGTGACGCGCAGCCTGGCCGAAGCGATGGACTTCCGCGCCCGCCATGGCGCCATCGTCGTCAAGCCGCTCTACGGCAATGCCGGCACCGCGGTGTTCCTGATCGACAAGACCGACGGCAATCTGCCGGCATTGGTCGAACTGTTCGGCACCGTCTGGAACGAGCCGTTCATGGTGCAGGCCTTCCTTCCCGATGTGGCGAAGGGCGACAAGCGCATCGTGCTCGTCGATGGCGAGCCGACCGGCGCGATCAACCGCCTGCCGAAATCCGGCGAAATCCGCTCGAACCTCGCCGCCGGCGGCAGCGCCCAGGCCACCGAGCTGACGCCGCGCGAAGCCGAGATCTGCGCCGCCATCGGCCCCGACCTGCGCGACCGCGGCCTGATCTTCGTCGGCATCGACGTCATCGCCGGCTATCTGACCGAGATCAACGTCACCTCGCCGACCGGGATCGTCGCCATCGACCGCTTCAACGGCACCAACACGCCGGGTCGCATCTGGGACGCCATCGAAGCGCGGCATCGGCGGCGCCTCTCGCAATCCGCAAACTGAATCCTTGCATTCTGCGATCGAGAATCTGTCCCGATCCCGGGCAAGCCCCTGATTCTCAACAATCGGTCATGTTGGCACGCACCTTGCTAAACCTGAGGCGGGGCGAGGGCGCACGGACGCGTACGGCCCGTGGAGGAGCCTGGCATGACCATCAAGCCCTTTCTGATTCTGGCCGCGCTGCTGCTCGGCACGGCTGCGCCGGCCGCGGCGGAGATCGTCACCTTCGCCGCCGAAGGGCAGGTGACGGCCATTGGCGACGAAGCCAATTCCGCCTTCCGCCTGACCGATCGAGTCACGGCGCGCATCAGCTTCAACGTCAACGATGTCTATGAAATCGATGGGGACGGTTTCAGCTTCATCGCCATGGGACCGGGGGCGGCCTTCCAGGTCAGCATCGGCAACCATCGCTGGACGCTCAGCGACTTCGCCTCCAGCTTTGCCCCCGGGCCGCTGCTGCGTTTTGGCGGCGAACGGCTGGAACTGGTCGCCACCGCCTTCAGCAGCGAGGGCAGCTTCCTCTTCACCGGTCTCAGCCGCTTCGGCTTTGGCACGCCGGGCAGCTTCATGTTCGGCGAGCCCGGCGGCTTTGATTTCGCCAATCAGGGCGAGCTTGGCGAGTTCCAGCTGGCCGCCGGCGCGGTGCCCGAACCGCATACCTGGCTGGTGCTGACGATGGGCTTTGCCATGACCGGCATCGCCCTGCGGCGCCGCCAGCTGGGCGCCGCCTGATCATTTCTCCGGGAGGTCGGGCGCTGCCGTCAGCTTCTCCCATT
>JAIXZK010000047.1 GCA_027489695.1 Sphingomonadales bacterium | reverse complement strand
CCAGGGCGGGCCACATTTTGCCTTTGCCGGCCACACCGATGTCGTGCCGGTCGGCGACGCTGCCGCCTGGAGCGTCGATCCCTTCGCCGGGATGGTGGCGGACGGCTTTCTCGTCGGCCGCGGTGCCAACGACATGAAGGGCGCATTGGCGGCGATGGTCGCCGCCGCTGCCCGCCATGTCGCACGCGGCGCACGGGGCCGGCTGAGCTTCCTCATCACCGGCGACGAGGAAGGCCCCGCCACCTTCGGCACCGCGCCGATGCTCGACTGGCTGGAGGCCAATGATCTGGTGCCCGATGCCTGTCTCGTCGGCGAACCGACGTCGGCGCGGGTGCTGGGGGACATGGTCAAGATCGGCCGGCGCGGCTCGCTCAACGCCTGGGTCACCGTCAACGGCGCGCAGGGGCATGTCGCCTATCCGGCGCGGGCGGACAATCCGATCACGCGGCTGGTGGCGATCCTGGCCGAGGCGAAGGCGCGGGTGCTGGATGCCGGCAACGCCTGGTTCGAACCCTCCAACCTCGAAATCACCGATATCGAGGTCGGCAATCCGGCGACCAACGTCATCCCGGCACAGGCGCGGGCGCGCATCAACATCCGCTTCAACGATAGCCACCGCGGGGCGGACCTTGAAGCCTGGCTGCGTGAGCTGGTCGCCGCCCATGCCCCCTCGGCGGAAGTGGTGGTGCGCATCTCGGGCGAAGCCTTCCTCACCGCGCCCGGCGCGCTGTCGGGCCTTGTCGCCGACGCCATCACCGATATCACCGGCCGCACGCCGGAACTTTCGACCAGCGGCGGAACCTCGGACGCCCGCTTCATCCGCCGCCTCTGCCCGGTGGTCGAATTCGGCCTGCCGGGGGCGACGATGCACAAGGTCGACGAGGCGGTGGCCGTTGCCGATCTGGCGGCGTTGGCGGATGTTTATGACAGCGTGCTGCGGCGGTATTTTTCCCCATTGAAGGACTTGCCATAAGCAAGTCATGCGATGATCTGGGCAAAGCATGACTGCCTGCCGGCTCATTGGCGTTTGCGCCGCTTTCGCAGTGATGACTGCTTGCGGCCCTTCCGAGCCACGTTCGACCATGTTGGTCGGACTGATCGAAATGCCCGCGGCCGATGCGATCGCGACACTTGACCGTCGCTTGGCACAACGCTTTCCGCCAGGAACGCTCGAGTCCGACCTGATGCGAGGATTGGAAGCTGACGGCTTTGAGCGAGAGTTTCCCTGCGAGACGTCCCGCTGTGTCGCATTTGGCTGGTGGCCCGATGATATCTCATGGCTGGGCTACACCATTAACTGGGAAACGGATACGACAGGGCGGGTGACGATGATCCGTTCGGAAAACTACATGAATTGATATCGGTCGTATTTTGACTTGGCAGGCTCAGCCCCTGGCCGCCGGAGACATCACTTTTCTCAAACCCCCGCATCACCCTTGTAGCGGCTTTCCAGAAACTTCCCCTGCACCACCACGGCGTCGCGGTCGGCTTCGGCCAGGCTGTCGGAGGCGCGGGCGAGTTCTTCCTCGACGATCCTGAGGCCGTCGATCAGGGCGGTGTCGAGGCTGCGGCCGTCGGATTCCAGCGTGCGGCCGCGCTGTTCGGCCGGCACGCGGGTGTATTTCTCGACAAGTTCCGGCAGATGGCGGGCGAGCAGGCGGGAGACATCCTGCGCCACCGGATCGCCGGCGGGGACGCGGGCGAGCTGGGTTTCCAGTGTCGCCAGCCGTGCCGAAATGGCATCGACCTGCGGGGCGGCGAGGCGCGGCAGGTCGGCGCGGCGGCGGTCGAGCCAGGCGTCGGTGGCGGCGGGCAGGGCGGCCGGCACGTCCTCGCCCAGGCGCGTCGGTTCGGCGGGGGTGCCGACGCTCAGCGCCGCCAGCGCCATGGCGACGGCGCCGCCGAGCACGGCGAGGACGAGCGCCGTGGTGCCGATCGGACCGATGATCAGCCCCCACAGAATGATCGCGAGGACGATCGCCGCGCCGATGCCACCGGCGCGCAGCAGCCGCTTGCCGAAAGCTTCGGCCGAGCGCTGGCGGCGGCGGGCGCGCGCCACTTGCGCCGCCTCGCCGATGGCGAGCCGCCGCAGCCGCGCGTCGTTGCGGGCGACGATCTCGTCCGGATCGGCCATCAGATCGCTTCGAACGGCGAGGCGCCGCGGTTTTCCAGCCGCGCCCGCGACGCGCCTTCGGCCCGGGCGATATAGCCGCGGCTCTTTTCGACTTCGCCGGACAGCGTGTCGACGGTGGTCTTCATCGAATCGAGCGCCTTCAGCTTGAAGCTGTCGATGGCGTCCATCGTGTCATAGACATTCTGGAAGGCGCGCTTCAGCGTCTCGACCGGGATGGTGCTGGAGGCGGCGCCTTCATGGATGGCGGCGGTCTGGGTCTTGAGCAGTTCGCCGGTTGAATCGATCATGTTGGCGGTCGTGGTGTTCAAGGCGGTGATCTGTTCGAGCACCAGCTTCTGGTTGGTCAGCGCCTGGGCGACGGTGACGGCGGTGCGCAGCGCGGCGACCGTGGTCGTCGACGCACGATCGACGCCCTTCACCAGTTCGACATTGTTCTTCTTGACCAGATCGAGCGCCAGATAGCCCTGCACCGAGACGGCAAGCTGGGTCAGCAGATCGGTGGTGCGCTGGCGGACGTAGAACAGCGCCGATTCGCGGATCGCCTTGGCCTTGGCCGGATCGGAATAGTCAAGCTCGGTCGCCTTTTCCTCGAGCTTGGCGTCGAGCGTCTTCGAGACATGCACCATCTGTTCGAGCCGGCCCATCGCCGTCCACAGCTTGGCGCGTTCCTGGTCGATGGCGGCATTGTCGTGCAGCAGCTCGTCCTTGCCGTCCTTCAGCCGGCCGAGGATCGCCGAGATATGGGTCTGGGCGGACTGGTAGCTGTCGAAATAGCCGCGCAGCTTGTTGCCGCCGAACGGGATGATGCCGAACAGCTTCTTCTTCGTCATCAAATCGCCCTTGGTCGAAGGGTCGAGATCCTCGATGGTGGCGCGCAGCTGGGTGAGGTCGGCGCCGATGCCGGTTTCCTTGTCCATGGCGCGCACCGGGCGATCGAGGAAGCGGTTCGACTGGCCGGCGGCTTCGGCGATCTCGCGGGCGCCGAGGTTGGTGAGCGCATCGACCTTCTTGCCGAATTCCGGGCTGGCGGCGTCTTCGGCGATCAGATCGGTAACAAAGCCATCGACGCGGGCTTCGAGCTCGGTCTTCTGCTCGTCCTTCAGCGGCACGAGGCCCGCGGCCCTGGCGGGCGCGATCACCGGCACCGCGGCCGGCGCTTCCAGCGTGATCGTCGGTTCGGCGAGCTTCGTCTTGGCAGTATCGACCATGGTTGTCCTTCCCGTTGCCGCGACCTTCTAGCAGAGCGCGGCGCGACACTCTACTGTATTGGAAGCATAGGGCAGGAGTGCAAGAGAGGCCGGGCGGCGGGGGCGGAAGCGGCGCTGTGGCCGCGCGGGCTTATCGCGGCGAGAACCCACCCCCGCCCCCTCCCACTCGCGGCAGGGGAGGGGCATGAGCACGTTTCAGCGGATCAGCGCTTCGACCACATCGGAAAAGCGCTTGATGCCCTGTTCCAGCCCGCCGAGCAGGACATGATCGACCGCCCCCGACGCCAGGCCTTGCTGGCCGAGCGCGGCGGCGCGGAAATCCTCAGCCGCGAACACCCCCTGGTCGAGCAGCGCCCAGCTTTTCGCCCAATGCGCTTCGGCCTTGGGGGTGGCCGGCGGCGCCGGGATCAGCATGAAATCCTCGACGATGGTGCGATCGACGGCGCGTGGGCTGAGCGTCATGATGTTGATGTAATCGGGCGAGGCGACGATGATCGTTCCGCCGACAAGCTGATAGGCGAAGGTCAGGTGGCGGCGCAGTTCGGCCATGTCGGTCCAGTCCGGATCGCCCTCCAGCGCCGAGAGCCGGGCCACGGCGGAACGGGCGTGCGGGCCGATGTGATCGCCGGTGGTGACGCCATCCTGGAAGAACGGCGCGATGGTTTTCTCGTGCAGGCGGACGACGTGATAGCTTTCCAGGAACGCGTCCATGATCAGCTTCCAGTTCGCCGCCACCTCATGCGTCGCGCGGGCGTAGAGATGCTGGCCGCGGAAATCGAGTGCGTCGAAATCCGCCGCGAGCGGGCCGGCGGCCAGGCTGAAATCCGGCGTCCGGCCGCGATCGAGCCCGGCCCAGATCAGCCCGCCGGCCTCGAGGCCCGGCAGTTCGACAAGACCGCGGTCCGCCTTGTCGAGCCCCGGAAACGTCTCGGGCCGCGGCAGGCCCTTCAACCGGCCATCGGTGGCATAGGTCCAGGCGTGATAGGGGCAGACGATTGCCGGGCCATGGGTGACCGCACTGCCTTCGACCAGCCTGGTGCCGCGATGGCGGCAGACGTTCAGGAAAATCCGCACCTGGCCCTGGCCGTCGCGAACGATCAGCAGCGGCAGGCCATGGCCGTCGTGCGTCACATGGCTGTTGCGATTGGGCAGCAATGCCGACGGCGCCAGCACCACCGGCTGGCCGCGAAACAGCCGGTCGACCTCGCGCGCGAAGCGATCGGGGCAGGTATAGGCACTCGCCGCCACCCGCGAAGTGACCACCGGCGCCGGGCGTGCCGCCGCGGCGGGGATGGCCTCGGCGAGCGCCAGCTGGCCCGGCGTCGGGCGGCGGAAAGGCGCGTGGACATCCATGCCGCAACCCTAGGCCGTGCGATGATCCGGTGCCAAGCTGCGATATGGGAGGGGAAAGGGCAACCGGCGGCGCCGGCGATATGTTATGGGCGTTGAGAAGCGCCGGTGGTTTGCCATCGGCCGATGTTGTGGCATGCGGGCTGGGGCCGGATCGTGGCGCAATTCCGGAGAGCGCATGCCGATGCTTGGGATGAGATCGCAACTGGCGCTGCTCGGGGTGCTGCGCGCCCGGCCACTGGCCGGCTATGGCCTGGCGATCGCGCTGGCGGGGCTGGCGCTGCTGGCGCGGCTCGGGCTGCAGGCGATCCTGCCGCCGGGCTTTCCGTTCCTGACCTTCTTTCCGGCGATCATCGTCACCGCCTATCTTGCCGGTCGCGGCCCGGCACTGCTCTGCGCCGGTGTTTCGATGGCCGCGTCCTGGCTGTTCCTGATGCCCAGCGTTGCCGATCCGGCGCTGGCCAATGCCAATGTGCTGGCGCTGGTGATCTTCTTCGGCGTGGCGACGGTCGATATCGTCTGCATCGACCTGATGCAGAGGGCGCTCGACGGCCTGCGGGTCGAACGCGCGCTGACGCGATCGCTATATGAGCAGCAGCGGACGCTGTTCGAGGAACTGCAGCACCGTGTAGCCAACAATCTCGCCTTTGTTTCCGGCTTGTTGCGGCTGCAGAAGCGCCGCATCCTGGCGGCGCCGGCGGATGCGGCGATCGTTTTCGACGAAGCGGT
>JAIXZK010000386.1 GCA_027489695.1 Sphingomonadales bacterium | reverse complement strand
TTCCTCCCAGCGGGGCATTGTCGCCCCGTCTTGATGCGATTGTTATGGGCCAGGCGGCGGCCGTCACTCAAGCGGCGGCAGGCGCACCGACAACGATTGCGGTGTGGCGCGGCAAGCGTGCAACAGCGCCGCGCCGGGGCTCGGCAATCGTATTCAGACGGGCTGGACGGCGCTTGGGTGCGATCGGCGGCTTTGCTTTTCGCGGCAAGGCCCTAAGGTGCCGGCGTTGCGGCGCAAGCGCGGAGGCGATCATTTCCAGGGCTCATCGACCCGTCGGCACCGTCGTGCTGTTCGGCGCCACCGGCGACCTTTCGCGCCGCATGTTGCTGCCGTCGCTTTACCATCTCTGGCGCGAGACGCGCCTGCCGCCGGGCACCCGGCTGATCGGCGCGGCGCGGTCGCAGCTCGACGTCGCGGCGTTTCGCGCCCAGGTCAGCGAAGCGCTCGAAGCCGGCGCCGCCGCCCAGTATCGCGAGCCCGCCGCCATCGCCGAATTCGCCGGCCAGTTCGATTATGTCCATGTCGATGCCGGCGACCCGGCGACCATCGCGGCGCTCGCCGCAATTGTCGGGGACAGCGCCTGCCTGCACTATTTCGCCACGGCGCCCGGCCTCTATGGTCCGCTGGCGGCAGCACTGAAGGACGCCGGGCTGACCGGCGACGGCAGCCGGGTGATCGTCGAAAAGCCGATCGGCCATGATCTCGCCTCGTCGATCGCCATCAACGATGCCCTCGCCGATGCCTTTGCCGAGGAACAGATTTTCCGCGTCGACCATTATCTCGGCAAGGAAACCGTGCAGAATCTGATCGCGCTGCGCTTCGGCAATGCGCTGTTCGAGCCGCTGTGGCGGTCGGAAGGCATCAGCTTCGTCGAACTCACCGTCGCCGAAACCGTCGGCCTTGAATCGCGCGCCGGCTATTATGACGGCTCGGGGGCGCTGCGCGACATGGTGCAGAACCACATGCTGCAATTGCTGGCGCTGGTCGCCATGGAGCCGCCGGCCAGCCTCGATGCCGCCGCGGTGCGCAACGAGAAGATCAAGGTGCTGCGCTCGTTGCGGCCGCTGACGGCGCAGACCGTCGGCGCCTGTGCCGTCGCTGGCCAATACGGCCCCGGCGTGTCCGAAGGCGGCGCCGTGCGCGGCTATGCCGAGGAACTCGGCAAGCCATCGGGCACCGAGACTTTCGCAGCAATCCGCGCCGATATCGACAATTGGCGCTGGGCCGGCGTGCCCTTCTATCTGCGCACCGGCAAGCGCATGCCGCAGCGCTATACCGAGATCGTCGTCCACTTCCGCGCCGTGCCCTATTCGATCTTCGCCCGTGATGGCGGCCTGCTGAGCCCCAACAAGCTGATCATCCGCCTGCAGCCGGAAGAAAATGTCCGCCTCACCCTGATGGCCAAGGAGCCGGGGCTGGAGCGGGATGGCGCCCGGCTGCGCGAACTCGGCCTCGACCTGTCGCTGAGCGAGGCGTTCAAGGACGTGCGCCGCCGGATCGCCTATGAACGCCTGCTCCTCGATGCCATCGACGGCGACCAGACTTTGTTCGTCCGCCGCGACGAGATCGAGGCGGCCTGGACCTGGATCGATTCGATCCATGCCGGCTGGCTGGCGGTTGGCGCCGCGCCGAAACCCTATGCCGCCGGCAGCTGGGGGCCGCCCTCGTCGATCGCGCTGACCGAGCGTTTCGGCCACAGCTGGCACGAGTGACCGCCATGAGCCTGCATCCCGTCATTGCCCGCGTCACCGATCGCATCATTGAAAAGAGCCGGCCGCGCCGGCAGCGCTATCTCGATCTCATCGATCGCGCCCGCGATGCCGGGGTGGCGCGGCAGCGGCTGAGCTGCGGCAACCTCGCCCATAGCTTCGCCGCCGCCGAAGCCGACAAGCCGGCGCTGGCCGGAGATGCCGTGCCCAACCTCGCCATCGTCACGGCGTACAACGACATGCTTTCGGCGCATCAGCCCTATGGCCGCTATCCCGAAGCGCTGAAGCTGGCGGCACGCGAGGCCGGGGCGACGGCGCAGGTGGCCGGCGGCGTGCCCGCGATGTGCGATGGCGTGACCCAAGGCCAGGCCGGCATGGAGCTGTCGCTGTTCAGCCGTGACAGCATCGCGCTCGGCACCGCGGTCGCCATGAGCCACGCCATGTTCGATGGCATGCGGCTGCTCGGCATCTGCGACAAGATCGTGCCCGGGCTGCTGATCGGCGCGCTGCGCTATGGCCATCTGCCCTGCATCCTGGTGCCGGCCGGGCCGATGCCATCGGGTCTGCCCAACAAGGAAAAGGCGCGGGTCCGCCAGCTCTACGCCGAAGGCAAGGCGTCGCGCGAGGATCTGCTGGCCGCCGAAAGCGCCTCCTATCATTCGCCGGGCACCTGCACTTTCTATGGCACCGCCAATTCGAACCAGATGCTTATGGAGCTGATGGGGCTGCACATCCCGGGCGCCGCCTTCGTCAACCCCGGCACCCCCTTGCGCGCCGCGCTGACCCGCGCCGCGGCGCATCGCTGTGCCGGCATCACCGCGCTGGGTGACGATCATCGGCCGCTCGGGCGCTGCGTTGATGAAAAGGCCATCGTCAATGCTGTCATCGGCCTGCTGGCGACCGGCGGCTCGACCAACCATGCCATCCATCTGCCGGCGATCGCGCGCGCGGCGGGGATCAGCCTCGACTGGACCGACATGGACGAACTGTCGGGCGCGGTGCCGCTGCTGGCGCGCGTCTATCCGAACGGTTCGGCCGATGTGAACCACTTCCATGCCGCTGGCGGCCTCGGCTTCGTCACCCGCGAGCTGCTGTCGGCTGGGTTGCTGCACGGCGACATCCTGACCATCAGCCCGGGCGGCATGGCGGATTATTGCGGCGAACCGGCATTGGCCGATGGCGCGCTGGCCTCGGTACCGGCGCCGGCGGTTTCCGCCGACCCGACCATCCTGCGTGCCGTCGCCGAGCCCTTCGCCGGCGATGGCGGCATGCGGCTGCTTTCCGGCAACCTCGGCCGCGGCATCATCAAGACCTCGGCGGTGG
>JAIXZK010000207.1 GCA_027489695.1 Sphingomonadales bacterium | reverse complement strand
GCGACCTTGTCCGCGCGCAGCACCGCCGCCAGCGCGACGCCGGTGCGGCGGGCGAAATGCGCCGCATCGATGCCGGCGGCGAGGCGCAGGCCCATGACGAGCGCCTCGGTGGCGCGTTCGTCGGGGGTGAGTGCGGTTTCGCTGGCCATGCCATGGCCATGGGCAAGCACCGCGGCGGCCCAGCTTTCGGGCTTTTTCAGGCGTTCGGTGGCGATGCCGGCGCGGCGGCCGTGCGCGCCGGGGCCGATGCCGGCATAATCGCCATAGGTCCAATAGGCGAGGTTGTGGCGGCTTTCCTGGCCGGGGCGGGCGTGGTTGGAGACTTCATAGGGCGGCAGGCCGGCGGCGTCGGTCATCTCGCGGGTGATGGCGAACAGGTCGGCGAGCGTGTCGTCGTCGGGCAGCACCAGGTCGCCGCGGGCGAAGCGGCCAGCAAAGCCGGTGCCGGGCTCGATGGTCAATTGGTAGAGCGACAGATGATCGGTGCCGAAGGCCAGTGCGCGGGCGAGTTCGGCGCGCCAGCCGTCGCGGGTCATGCCCGGTCGGCTGTGGATCAGGTCGAAACTGACCCGGCCGAAGGTCTTTTGCGCGATGTCGAGCGCGGCGAGGCCCTGGGCGAGGTCGTGCGGACGGCCGAGCGCCTTCAGGTCGGCGTCGTCCAGCGCCTGGATGCCGAGACTGAGGCGATTGACGCCGGCGGCGGCAAAGCCGGCGAAACGCGCGCTTTCCACCGACGAGGGGTTGGCCTCCAGGGTGATCTCGAGGTCGCCATCGGCGGCCCAATGCGTCGTTGCCGCGTCGATGATGGCGGCGACGGTCGCGGGCGGCATCAGGCTCGGCGTTCCGCCACCGAAGAAGATGCTGGCGAGGCGGCGGCCGGGCAGCGCGGCGGCTTCATGGGCAAGGTCGGCGAGCAGCGCCGCGCGCCATTCGGCATCGTCGACCCGGGCGCGGACATGGCTGTTGAAGTCGCAATAGGGGCATTTGGTAACGCAGAACGGCCAGTGGACGTAGAGCGCGAGCGGCCCTTCTGACTCCCCTCCCGCATGCGGGGAGTCGCAGACGGCGCGCAGCGCCAGCGGCTGGGGGTGGGTGCGGTCTGCGATGGTTTGCACGCATTCATCGGTGACGGACTCACCCACCCCCGACCCCTCCCGCGTGCGGGAGGGGATAAGGAGGGGGTCACCCATCATCGCCGTGCCGCTTCAGCGGCGGCAGCAGCGGCAGCAGCTTCACGAACGCCCGGGCGCGGTGGTTGTCGGCCTCCTTGGCGCTGCGCGGCATCTCGCCATAGGTCTGGCTGCGGCCGTCCATCAGGAACATCGGGTCATAGCCGAAACCATTGTCCCCGCGCGGCGGCCAGACCAGCCGGCCGTGCACCTCGCCCTCGACGCTTTCGCAATGGCCATCGGGCCAGGCGATCGACAGCGCACAGGTGAAATGCGCGGTGCGCGGGCCGTCCTCGCCCATGGCGGTGTTGACCTGCGCCATCGCGATGGCGAAATCCTTCGTCGGCCCGGCCCAGCGCGCCGAATAGATGCCGGGCGCCCCGCCGAGCACATCGACGCACAGCCCCGAATCATCGGCGAGCGCCGGCAGGCCCGAGGCACGGGCAGCAGCGCGCGCCTTCAGTTCGGCATTGGCGATGAAGGTGTCGCCGGTCTCCTCCGGCTCGGGCAGGCCGAGCGACCCCGCCGACACGACATCGAGACCATGCGGCGCCAGCAATTCCGCAAGCTCGACGACCTTGCCGGGATTGTGCGTTGCCAGCACCAGCCGGCCGGGAGCCAGGCGGCGGTTCATCTGCCCGTCGCCACCCGCTGCGCCGCGAAAATCTCGTCGCAGCCGATGCGGGCAAGGCGCAGCAGACGCAGCAGCATTTCCTCGTCGAACGGCGCGCCTTCGGCGGTGCCCTGCACTTCGACGATGCCGCCGCCGCCGGTCAGCACGAAATTGGCGTCGGTGCCGGCGGTCGAATCCTCGTCATAATCGAGGTCGAGCACCGCCTGGCCGCCATGGACGCCGCAGGAGACGGCGCCGACCTGCATGGTCAGCGGGTCGGTGGCGAAGGGCGTCGTCTTGTGGATGTGATCGAGCGCCAGGCGCAGCGCCACCCAGGCGCCGGAAATGGCCGCAGTACGCGTGCCGCCATCGGCCTGGATGACATCGCAATCGAGCGTGATCTGGCGCTCGCCCAGCGCCGTCATGTCGGTGACGGCGCGCAGCGAACGGCCGATCAGGCGCTGGATTTCCTGGGTGCGGCCCGATTGCTTGCCCTTGGCCGCCTCGCGGTTGCCGCGGGTGTGGGTGGCGCGCGGCAGCATGCCGTATTCGGCGGTCACCCAGCCCTGGCCCTTGCCGCGCAGGAACGGCGGCAGGCGCTCTTCGAGGCTGGCGGTGACCAGCACATGGGTGCGGCCGAACTTGACGAGGCACGAGCCCTCGGCATGGGCGGAAAAGCCGGGGATCATTTCGATGTCCCGCATCTGGTCGGGGGCGCGGCCGGAGGGGCGCATGGGCGATCGTTCCTTGTTCGGTTGTGAGGCGCTGCCTAGCGGCTCGCGCCCCCTCTGTCACTCGCCGCGCTCGGCACGGCGGATGACGTGACAAACCGCGCCCGCCTCCCTAGATTGGTCCCATGCAGACCCCCACGGTCGCCGAACTCAACGAACGGGCCCGCGAGGTCTTTCGCCAGATCGTCGATGCCTATCTGGCCAGCGGCGCCCCCGTCGGCTCGCGCACCCTGTCGCGATTGGGCGCGCTCGGCTTGTCGCCGGCGTCGATCCGCAATGTCATGCAGGATCTCGAAGAGCTTGGCCTGCTGGCGGCGCCGCACACCTCCGCCGGCCGCCTGCCGACGCAGCTCGGCCTGCGCCTGTTCGTCGATGGCATGATGCAGGCGAGCGAGCCCAATCCGGACGAGCGCGCCGCGCTGGAAGCCGGCGCCGCCCCCGGTGTCGCGCTGGAGGACGCGCTGTCGCGTACCACCGCGGTGCTTTCCGGCCTGTCGCAATGCGCCGGGCTGGTGCTGGTGCCGCGCCGCGAGCTGACCATCCGGCAGTTGAGCTTCGTGCCGCTGGCCCCCGGCCGGGCGCTCGCCATCCTTGTTGGCGTCGATGGCAGTGTCGAGAACCGGCTGGTCGAGCTGCCGCCGGGCGTCGAGCCGATCGCGCTCGAAGCCGCCGCCAATTACATCAACGCGCGATTGTCCGGCCTCAGCCTGCCGCAGGCCAGCGAGCGACTGGCCAGCGAAATCGCCCACGATCGCGCCATGCTCGATGCGATGACCCGCGCCGCCGTCGAAACCGGGCTGGCAGCCTGGTCATCCGATGGCGCGGCGCGGCCGGTGCTGATCGTCCGCGGCCAGGCCAATCTTGTCGAAACCGCCGTCGATCTCGAGAAAGTCCGGCAATTGCTCGACGATCTCGAGGACAAGCAGGAGCTGATCCGCCTGCTCGACATCGCCCGCGGCGCCGAAGCGACGCGCATCTTCATCGGCGCCGAATCGCAATTGTTCTCGCTTTCGGGCTCCAGTGTCATCGCCGCGCCCTATCGCGGCGCCGGTGGCCAGGTGATCGGCGTGGTCGGGGTTATCGGGCCGACCCGGTTGAACTATGCCCGGGTCATTCCCATGGTGGATTACACCGCACGAACTCTCAGCAGGCTGGTTGCATGAATGATGTGAATGAGGCGCCGAACGCGCCGGAAATCGATGAATCCCTGGTAGAAGGGGTGCCCGAGGCGGCTGCCGACGACGCGCTGGCGCAGGCGCTGGCCGCGAAGGACGCCGAGATCGCCGATCTCAAGGACCGGATGCTGCGCGCCGCTGCCGAGACCGAGAACACCCGCCGCCGGCTGGAGCGCGACAAGGCCGATACCGCCGCCTACGCCGTGACCGGCTTTGCCCGCGACATGCTGGCGGTGGCCGACAATCTGCGCCGTGCCGTCGCGGCGCTGCCGGCCGACGGCTTCGACCAGGTCCGCGCCGGCATCGAGGCGACCGAGCGCGAGCTGCTCGCCATCTTCGGCCGCCATGGTATCACCCGCATCGAAGCGGTCGGCGCCAGGCTCGATCCCAACCGCCACCAGGCGATGATGGAAGTCGACAGCGACGCCGAGGCCGGCAGCATCGTCCAGGAACTGCAGGCCGGCTATGTCATCAAGGATCGGCTGCTGCGGCCGGCGCTGGTCGCTGTCGCCAAGGCCGGCTGAGGCCGGCGGCGGCTGACAATCGGGGGTTTGCCATGATCATCGTCATTGCCCGCGCCGAGTTCGACCCGGCGCGGCTGGAAGAACTGAGACCGATCCTGCAGGAAATGATGCGGGCGACCTGGGAGGAATCGGGTTGCCTCAGCTATTCGATGGCGATCGAAAGCGAATCGGAAGGCATCGGCATGATCGTCGAACGCTGGGATTCGCTGGCATCGCTGCAGGCGCATTTTGCCACGCCGCACATGGCGGCATTCAATGCCGCGATCGCCGGCATGATCCACCATGTCGATGCAAAGATGTACGATGTGACGGGCGAACGGCCGCTGGCCTTGTAGCGTCGGTTCGCGCCGCTGGCGCGCTTGCCGCCCGACCGCATCAGAAGCCGTCGTAAGGGACCGTCATCGGCACCGGCGGCGGCGTCACGATCGGCGGCCGTTCGGCCACCGGCACCACTGCCGGTTTCGCAAGTACGCGCTGCACGGCCCAGGCGCCGACAGCGGCGCCGACCATGCCCCAGGGGCCCAGCCGATGCGCCAGCCGGGGCAGCAGCATCGGCAGGGCAATGCCGGCGGCAGCGCCCATCGGTCCCGCCGCGACACCGCCAAGCGATCGCGCCAGCGCCCGGCCCGCCACCATCGTCATCACCCGTGCGATCAAAGCCCGGCTCCCTTGCCTGTTGTCGGGTCAAGAATAGGTGGCAAGCCTTGCGGTTCCAGGCAAGGGCCCGGCGGCATGCGGCCCGGCCCGCGCTGCATTGCGGGTTGCCGCCGTGCCGCTAAGGTCAGTGCCGGGGCAGCACAGGGGGATGAAGATGGCGACGACGGCACCATTGGCACGGCCGGGCCTGCTCGACCGGCTGCTGCCCAACGGCCTGCTGGCTCTGGTCAGCGCCGTGCTGGCGGCGGCGGCGATCGCGGCGCTGTGGCGCGGCCGGGCCGACTGGGGCCAGGTGCCGGCGCTGGTCTGGCTGCACCTCGCCACCGTGCTGGTGGCCACGTCGCTGACGCCGGTGATGCTGCTGCGCCGCAAGGGCACGCGCCGGCACCGGCAATTGGGCTATGTCTGGGTGGCGGCGATGGCGGGAACGGCGGCGGTCAGCCTGTTCTTCAATACCGGCCGGCTGGGGCCCGGCCATCTCGGCGTGTTCACCGGCGACGTATCGCCGATTCACGCGCTGTCGCTGTTCGTGCTGGTGATGGTGCCGATGATCGTGTTGCGCGCCCGCCAGCACCGGGTGCGCGACCATGAAAGCGCCGTGCGCGGCATGGTGATCGGCGCGCTGCTCGTCGCCGGCTGGTTCACCTTCGCCTTTCACCGCATGCTCGGCGCCTGGCTGCTGGCGCCGCTCTGACCCTCGGTCAGAAATCCAGCTTGTCGTAATGGACGGGCGGCGGCAGCCCCTCCATGCGGTCGCCGAGCAACGGCCGGAAGGTCGGGCGCGATTTCAGCGCCGAATACCAGGTCTTGGCCGGCTCATGCCCGTCCCATTCCAGCCCGCCGAGATAATCGACCACCGACAATTGCGCGGCCGCGGCGACATCGGCGAGCCCGAAGGCCGGGCCGGACAGCCAGCGCCGGCGTTCGAGCAGGAAATCGAGATAGTCGAGATGCGCCTCGCCGTGGCGACCGGCGTCGCGCACCGTGCCGGCATCGCAGGGCGCGCGCAGGAACAGGCGCTTGTACATGCGCTCGCCGAGCAGCGGCGCGGTGACTTCGCGATAGAATTTCTGGTCGAACCAGGCGACGAGGCGGCGGGTTTCGGCGCGTTCCTCGGGCGCCGAGCCGAGCAGCGGCGTGCGCGCCACCGTTTCCTCGAAATAGTCGCAGATGGCGGCGGAATCGACGAGCACGACGCTGCCATTCTGCAGCACCGGCGTCTGGCCGGCCGGATTGAGCGCGACGAAATGGTCGCGATTTTCCCAGGGGTATTCGGTGACGAGTTCGACGGCGATGCCCTTCACCGCCAGGGCGAAGCGTACTTTCCGGCTGAACGGACACAGGGGATATTGGTGCAGGCGCCACATGGTAAGGGCGCCAGTCTTAGCCGGATAGAAGCATCGGGGAAGGGGGTATGAACGGCGAGGCCGTTCAAGGCCCCGGCGGTACCGCCTTCAACCGCGCGACTTCGGCTTCCAGCGCCGCGATCTTCATCGCCTGGGCGACGATGATGTCCTGCAATGCGGCCTTCTCCGCCGTCCAGGCCGGCGGCGCTTCCGGCGCGGGCGGCGGTGGCGGCGGCGGCGTTGGCGTCACATCGACCACCGTCGCGGCGGCTTCCGCCTCGCGCGAGGCCTTGAACATGCCCGATTCGCGGGCGCGCTGGATCAGCGGCGCGGCGCTGACCGCCAGCGCCATCAGGCTTTCGATCAGGGGGTCGTTGCGATTGTCGGCCATGGCGGTTCCGCAAAGTCAGGACAGGATGGCGATGACATAGGAACCGCGACGGCCGGGCACAACCGCTGTATTGCAGAAACAATACGGGTCGTCGTCCCGGCCGCGCTGTTATTCCGCTGCCTGCGCCACCGGCCGGTCGTCGAGCGGATGCGGCAGCCGCGTCAGCATCTCCTTGGGGCAGATCTGCCACAGCCGCTGCCGGGTGCGGTCCCATTCGGTCACCAGCCCCGCCGCCCAGTGCGAGCCGGTCTCGCGGGCATGTTCGGCGATCAGCGCCTGGACATGGGCTTCCCAATGCGCGCTGGCGAGGCGGGTGACGACGACCGAGTCGCGATTGACCCGGGCTTCGAAATCGCCCGTCATGTCGAGCACGAACGCCATGCCGCCCGACATGCCGGCGGCGAAATTGTCGCCGACCGGCCCCAGGATCACCGCGGTGCCGCCGGTCATATATTCGCAGCCATTGGCGCCGCAGCCTTCGACGACAACGACGGCGCCGGAATTGCGGACCGCGAAGCGCTCCCCGGCGCGGCCGGCGGCGAACAGCCGGCCCGAGGTCGCGCCATAGAGCACGGTGTTGCCGATGATGGCATTGGCCTGGCTGGCGAGCGGCGAGGAAACCATCGGCCGCACCACGATGGTGGCGCCCGAAAGGCCCTTGCCGACATAGTCATTGGCTTCGCCGAAGACTTCGAGCTTCACCCCCTGCACGGCGAAGGCGCCGAGGCTCTGGCCCGCCGAGCCGCGCAGTCGGATATGGACATGGCCGGCATCGAGCGCCGTCATGCCGAAGCGGCGGGTGATCTCGCCCGACAGGCGGGTGCCGACGGCGCGATCGGTATTGCGGATCGAATAGGTCAATTGCAGCTTTTCGCGGCGTTCGAACAATTGCCCGGCGTCGCGGATCATCTCGGCGTCAAGGCTGTCCGGCACTTCGTTGCGATGCCCGGCGATGCCGAAGCGGCGCATGTGATCGGGGGCATCGACCTTGGCCAGGATCGGATTGAGGTCGAGATCGTCGAGATGTTCGGCGCCGCGGCTGAACTGGCGCAGCAATTCGGTGCGGCCGATGACTTCATCAAGGCTGCGCACGCCGAGCCGCGCCAGGATCTCGCGGACTTCCTCGGCGATGAAGCTCATCAGGTTGATGACCTTTTCGGGCGAGCCGCCGAATTTGGCGCGCAAGCCATCGTCCTGGGTGCAGACGCCGACCGGGCAGGTGTTCGAATGGCATTGCCGCACCATGATGCAGCCCATGGCGACGAGGCTCATCGTGCCGATGCCGAATTCCTCGGCGCCGAGGATCGCGGCGATGACGACGTCGCGCCCGGTCTTCAACCCGCCATCGGTGCGCAGCTTCACCCGGTGCCGCAGTCCGTTGAGCGTCAGCACCTGGTTGACTTCGCTGAGGCCCATTTCCCACGGCGTGCCGGCATATTTGATGCTGGTCTGCGGGCTGGCGCCGGTGCCGCCGACATTGCCGGAGACGAGGATGACATCGGCATGCGCCTTGGCGACACCGGCTGCCACCGTGCCGATGCCTGCGCTGCTCACCAGCTTCACGCATACCCGCGCGCGCGGGTTGATCTGCTTCAGATCGTAGATGAGCTGGGCCAGATCCTCGATCGAATAGATGTCGTGGTGCGGCGGCGGCGAGATCAGCGTCACGCCGGGGGTCGAATGGCGCAGCCGGGCGAT